>JAWCME010000002.1:77271-79532 GCA_039091335.1 Candidatus Aenigmatarchaeota archaeon
TTACTTTTACAAACTCTCTTATGTCATGAACCCATTTTCCACTAACTTCAGAAACATGAATCATTCCTTCTGTTTCAGGATATTCTTCAAGTTTACACCAAGCAGCATAAGGAGAAATCCTTTGAACAGTACACAAAACAAGTTCTCCCCACTCAGGCAAACCTTTTCTTTTTGGCAATTTTTCACCTCTTATAATTAAGGTGAATAAATAATTTAACTTTCATCGAAGTTTTAAGTTCTAACCATTTAACACTAGGAAATAATGCAGGGGGTGAGAATCCTGTTGAATTGTAATGCACACGCTTTAGTACATGTATAACACAATAAATATTTAAAGTTTCATTTAAACAACATTTTTATCATTACTTTTTCTTAAACTAATTATGGCAAGAAAGCGGAGATGGAAGATAGATCCGTTAACTGGAATAAGATACGAAAGAGGAAGCTTAATGGATATAGCAAGTAGAGCTGAAAGAAATCTTACCAAAGGGTTTGACTTCACTTATAACAGACCATTTAAACGTAAGCCAAGAAGTTACAGAAGAGAACGATATGAATACGAAGGTATTGACCTAAGCCAACTTCCACCATGGGCTCAGGCTTTGGTTGCAGTTATAATTCTAGCAGCATTGTTTTGGATTTTTGTTTTACCATCACTTGTCAATTGGGTTCAGCAAAATTGGATTTCCATTTCTATAGTCGGTCTTATTATCATCTTTATTTGGGCATTTATTTTGGCAAGAATGTGGAAGCAAAAGAAAATAAGGGAAGCTAAGAAAAGAGCATTTGAGCAAGAACAAATTAGCAAAGGTTTAGTAAAATTTGTTGACAGGCATGGAAATGAAAAGTGGGGTAAACCTGAAGAAGTGGAGAGGTGGAAAAAGGAAGATGAAGAAGCAAAAGAAAAAGAGAGTTTGTTCTATAGAGTTGTGAAAGAAATTGAAGAATTTACACCAGCTAAAGAAGAGCTTAGACATGAATATAACTATCAACTTAACTTACATGGTTGGTTAAAAAGGACATTTCCATCAGCAGTTATTGAAAAACAAAAAGGGTCTTCAAGACCTGATATTGTAGTTGACACAATAGCAATAGAAATTAAAGGACCTACTGGAAGAGCGGAATTAGAAACAATTGCCAGTAAAGCTATGCGATATTCACATTATTATGAAGGATTAATTGTTGTTCTTTTTGAACTGAAGGTTAGCCCACAATACTATCAAGAATGGCTAGAAGGATTAAAAAGACACTTCCCTAATGTAAGAGTGATAGTAAAATAGTTTAGTAGGCGCGAATTAATCTTTCAAAGCTTTATTCAAACAAAATTGTATTTTGTGTTTTCATTGCTATAGTTCTAGCATAAACTAACGTTCCGATAATAACTCTGTAAAACTCGTTTCTCTCTTTTTTATTCATTCTGCTGTATTGTTTAAAATATTCTTCACTTGTCCTTATTTTGGCAATTATTTCAGCTAAACTTATGGTTAAGCACCTTTTGCACAAATTTGTATCTAGTTTTCTCTTACACTTTATACATCTTCTCTTTGTTTTTACCATATGAAAATCGACCTACCCTATACCAGGCATACACCTATGCTATTCTCTAAGCTGTGCTCTGAGTTCCATTTCTATTTTCTTCTTTTATAATCTTCCACCAGAAAGGATCTATAGGTTTCATGATATTCCATTTAGATAAATTTTGTTTGATGTTTGTGATAACATAGCTACTAATTCCAAATCTCTTACCAATTTCCCTTTCCAAAACCGCTGCAGGAACTTTTTCATCATACCCTTTTTCTATCAAAACGTCTCTAAGCTCTTCCAAATCTTTTAATTTTAGAGTCATAGATATTCGCCTTTACCTAAGATTCCCTTCTCTTTAAGGACCGCAATCAACTTCCATAGTTTGTTCTGAATGTAAGAATTATTCTTTTCAAGTTTCGTTATCTTATCATCAAAGTTCTGTTTGATCTCTCTTAATTCGTTCCTATTTTGCAGAATAGTCTTAATTCCTACCTCAATAGCTCTTGACCATTTGATTTGTTCACTCTTAGCTAGGTTGTAAAGGTATCTAGAAATAGAGGTTGTTATTATAACAAAATTTTTTATTTTTTTATCAGAAGTTGTATTGATATCATCTTCAGAACTATTTAATTTTATTTGAGAATTTACCATTAGTCTGCACACAATAACAGAAATTTTGGCGAAATCTTAGACACAATTGCTAATGGAATAATAATAAATGTATAATTTTGCTATTT
>JAWCME010000020.1:0-6506 GCA_039091335.1 Candidatus Aenigmatarchaeota archaeon
TTTTGTTTATAAGAAAAAATTATGAAAATTAAAAAATTACTGACTATATTCTTCACAATATTTTTTTCTATTTCAATAGTTTATTTTGTCCAAAATTCTGTTAAATCTAAAAACAGTGTGGAAAAGGTTTCTCAAATTATAGATGGGGATACAATTGAACTAACAAACGGACAAAAAATTAGATTATTGGGAATTGATGCACCAGAAAAAGGTCAATATTACTATAAAGAAGCTAGTAACAGATTAGAGCAATTAGTTAAAGGAAAGGAAGTTTTCCTTGAGAAAGATGTAAGTAATAGAGACAATTACGGTAGGCTACTGAGATATGTTTATGTCGGTGGTTTATTTGTTAATTTAGAAATGGTTAAAGAGGGATATGCTAGAGCTTTAGTAGTAGCTCCAAATTTAAAGTATTCTTATATTTTTTTGAGAGCAGAGAATGAAGCTAGAACAAAAGGAATCGGTATCTGGGTTTCGGTTAAATCTTAAGCTTGTAATTTGAGTTGTCAGTTGAGAGTAGAAAGCTTTAAATACTATTATGAATATATATTCAATATAATAATGAATAAATATTCAAAACATAGGAGGTGAAAAAATGCCGTGTGGAGATGGAACTGGTCCTTGGTGGGTTCAAGGAAGAGTTTGGAGATGTTTAGGAAGATTTTACTGGAGAAGGTTTTACTTAGACCAACCAGTATTCGAACCAATAACTTTAACAAAGGAAGAGCAGAAGAAAATTTTAGAACAAGAAAAAACAGATTTAGAATTAGAGCTAAAAAGAATAGAAGAAAAGATTAATGAGTTGAAATAATGCCAAGACCAAGAAGATGTAGAAGGGTTTGGTTTGAACCAAGCGTGACTTACTTTAAGCCGGCTGGAGTAAGGATGATTGATTTAGAAGAATCTATTCTGACTGTGGATGAATTTGAAGCTGTTAGACTGAAAGATTTAGAAGGATTAGATGAAGAGACTGCAGCTAAAAGAATGAATATATCACAACCTACTTTTAATAGACTTGTTTCTTCAGCAAGAAAGAAAATTGCAGATGCTATTGTAAATGGTAAGGCGATAAAAATTTTTGGTGGACCTTATAAATTATCAAAGAAGAGTTAATATTTTCTTCAAAATTTATATAACGAATCAGTTGAATCTTAGGTTTGATTCAATTATATATTTTATTTGAACTATAAAATTATTATGAATAAAGTTTTGCTAATTCTTTCTATACTATTATTTTTTTTGCACCATTTTTACTAATATCGCA
This sequence comes from Candidatus Aenigmatarchaeota archaeon, assembly GCA_039091335.1. Lineage (GTDB taxonomy): Archaea > Aenigmatarchaeota > Aenigmatarchaeia > CG10238-14 > SCSR01 > JAWCME01. Next base: position 1,265 of record JAWCME010000020.1, read on the forward strand.
TTCGCGCCATGTTATGTTAATGGACAAGAAGTTCCCTGCGAACAGTTTTGGACAAGTTACGGATGGATTTTCATCACAATACCGATTATCTTGATCCCTTTATTCATTTTTTGGATATGGATGTTAGTAGACTGTATAAAAAGAAACTTTGAAAACAAAACGCAATGGATTATTATTTTAGTTTTTACATCTATCATTGGTGCAATTTTATATTACTTTTTTGTAAAAAGAAAAAATTTACAAATGCAAGCATCACTTCAACTTCAGCAAATAAGGTTACCGAAATGGATATTTATTCCATTTTTAATAGTGGCTGCATTTATTATTGTTGTTTTTGTCATAGTTCTTATAAGGCTCTTCGTTTAGTTGTATTTAATGAATTCCAATTAATCAATAAATTAAATTTTTCTCGGTCTCCCTTCAGTTCTTTTAATTATTAAAGGTCCCCTGTAGCCGCATTTCCTACATTCATAAATCATTCCTAACCAAGGAAGAAAGTTCAAATTTTTATTTTTACATTTAGGACAATGAAATCTATTTTTTCGATTTTTTATTTACATCAAACCTCGGCTTTACTATTCCAAACTGAAGCTCAGCAGAGCATTTGCCACATACAGGAACTCCGTTTTTAATTATTATTTCATCAAAATCAAGCCTGCCATGATTAGGACAAATACATTTAGCTTGCATTATCCACCACGATATCCTGTCAATTTAATTGAAATCAAGTTTGCTATTCCTTCTATAAGTTTTGGCTCAACAACAACTATATCACTTGCAGTAATTATTCCAACTAACTTATTGCCATCAACCACCGGCAGTTTTTTAATCCTATGTTCAATCATCAAATTAACAGCATCTTCTACTGTTTTGTCCGGAGCAATTGTAATAACATTTTTTGTCATTACTTCTTCCACAGTTGTCAGCTCAGCTTCTTTTCCTTGAGCAACTGAAATTAATATATCTCTTTCAGTAATTATTCCAACAATTTTTTTATTCTTAAGAATAATTAAACTGCCGATATGAAATTGAGACATTATTCTTGCTGCTTCTTTAACAGTAATACCAGGCTCACTCACTACAACATTTTTATTCATCACATCTCTTACTAACATAATTATTCTTTGTTTTCAGAAACTTAAACAATTTATCCTATATAACCTGGTTCAACTTTTTCTTCCTCTTTCCTAATTCTTCTCTGTCTTTCAACAAACTTTTGATAGTGGTCTTGCACTTCTTTTGTTAGGCTTGGAACAATTTTTTTCAATGTTTCTTCAAAATGTTTTTCCTTTACTTCTTTTGCTTTCATATTTTCTCTTAAAGCATTCATCGCAGCCTCTCTGCATAAAGCTTCTATATCAGCTCCGGAAAAACCTTCTGTTCTTTTCGCCAGTTCTTTCAGGTCAACATCTTTAGCTAATGGCATTTTTTTCGTGTGAACTTTCAAAATTTCATATCTTGTTTTTTCATCTGGGGCAGGGACAAGCAGTAGCCTATCAAATCGACCAGGTCTCAACAAAGCAGGATCTATTATGTCAGGTCTATTAGTAGCTGCAATAACTACAACACCCCTTAATTCTTCTAATCCAGATATTTCTGATAATATCTGAGATACTATACTTTCTGTTGCATGCGTTCCATAATACAAACCTCTTCTCGGAGCAATGGCATCTATCTCATCGAAAAATATTATACAAGGAGCAACTTGCTTTGCCCTTCTGAATAATTCTCTAATCATACGTTCTGATTCACCAAACCATTTACTTGTTAACTCAGGCCCCTTAACAGAAATAAAGTTAGCTCCACTTTCATTAGCAACAGCCTTTGCAAGCAAAGTTTTTCCTGTTCCAGGAGGACCATAGAGTAAAATTCCTTTCGGAGGATTTATTCCCATCTTTTCAAAAGATTCAGGATATTTAATTGGCCACTCGACCATCTCTCTTAAAGCTTGTTTCACATCTTCTAAGCCTCCTATATCCTCCCATTTAACCTTTGGTATTTCGACCAAAACTTCACGCATAGCAGAAGGCTCAACCATCTTTAAAGCATTTTCAAAATCTTCTTTTGTTACGACAAGCTTTTCCATAACTTCTTTTGGTAATTCTTCTTCTGTCTTCCATTTTATTTCTGGTAAAACTCTTCTTAAGGCAGACATAGCAGCTTCTTTACACAAAGCCATTATATCAGCTCCTACATATCCGTAAGTAATGTCTGCAAGCCAGTTCAAATCAACGCTTTTATCAAGAGGCATGTTTCTTGTATGTATCTTGAAAATTTCTAATCTCCCATTTCTATCAGGAACAGGAATTTCTATTTCTCTATCAAATCTTCCAGCTCTTCTCAAAGCAGGGTCTAAAGCATTCGGTCTGTTTGTTGCAGCTATAACTATTACCTTACCTCTCGATTTTAATCCATCCATTAATGTCAAAAGTTGACTTACTGTTCTTCTTTCCACTTCTCCACTAACCTCTTCTCTTTTTGGAGCAATAGCATCTATTTCATCGATAAAGATTATACTTGGAGCACTTTTTTCCGCATCCTCAAAAATCTTTCTTAAATTTTCTTCTGTTTGTCCATACCATTTTGAAAATATTTCAGGTCCACTTATTGAGAAGAAGTTAGCTCCACTTTCATTAGCAACAGCCTTTGCAAGCAAAGTTTTTCCTGTTCCAGGAGGACCATAGAGTAAAACACCTTTTGGCGCATCTATTCCCAGTCTTTCAAAAATTTCAGGATGTCTCAATGGCAACTCAACCATCTCTCTCACTTTTTCAACCACGCCCTTTATTCCGCCTATATCTTCATAAGTTACAGCAGGTATGGCTTTTTCTTCTAATTTCAAAGATTCTGGTAATTCTGGTAAAATTTCAAGCTCAGTCATATCGCCAATTCTTACAATTCCTTTTGGGTCCGTATCAACAACAACAAATCTTGTCTCACTAGGAAAAGGAGTAAAAACTTCTGGAAAGAACTCTTCAAAGTCAATTCCAAAAAAATTTCCAAACAAATCTGATCCCCTTCTCCTTCTAACAACAGGAGAAGGAATTATTATGTCTCCTTTTGACAAAGCTCTCATGTGAATATTTTGCTTGAAAAGTTCTGGGTTCATGTAAATACTCATACCTTTTTCTGCTGGTGCGATTACAACTCTTCTAGCTTCTTTTACCTCAGCTTTCCTAACTTTAACGAATTCCCCTACTCCTGATTTGGCATTTCTTCTCGTAATTCCATCCATTCTTATTATGTTCAAACCAACATCAGCTGGATAGGCTCTAACTGCTATTGCAGCAGTTTTTCTCCCTCCTTCGATTTCTACTACATCCCCCTCCTTTATTCCTAATTTGCTCATTGTGCTGGAGTCAAGTCTAACGATTCCTCTTCCAGCTTCTTCTCTTGCCGTCAGTTCACCAACTTTTAACCTTAATTCTTTTTCTTCTACCATTCTTCAACCTCATCTTCTATTTCCTTTCTTCCTGTCTTTTTTAAAAAATCTTCATCTAATAATACTTTGAAAGCCTTCCACATAACTTTATCTCTCCATTCTTTGAAAAATTTTTCTATTCTATCAAATTCGTCTTCTGGCACAATAAAGCTGCTCTGGTCAACTTTTTCATGAGGTATTTCATCTAGCAGCCCTTCTCTTCTATAAGTATAAACTTTTTCTTGCGGTTTTTGTTTTTTTCTGACAACAACTTCTTTTCTTATCATCTGTTTCCAACCGTACAATCCTCTGAAGAATTTGTTTCTTTCGTATTGGCTCTCAAATTTTCCAGACTTAACACTAAAAGCAATTAAAATAGCTCTTTTCTCTTCCTTTGTCATTTAACCTCCCTTTTAATTTATTTAAGCATTCACTTTTTTAATTTATTTAAACACTAAATACTTAAAGCTATCGGTTTAATTGATTACTTTAAATTTTTCTTGAATTTTTAAACTGAAGAGTATTTGAATCTTATGAAATTCTTCAATTTATTAGTAATTCTAGAAAAAGAACTCTCAGGTTTGTACTCTTCACCAACAAGCCTTGCTGCAAATTTTATCATCTCTCTGCTGGCAGGTGAAGATTTTTTCAAAAAAACAATTGGTGTTTTTGCTGAAACAGCTTTTTTCACGTTTTTATCATAAGGAATTGATGCCAACACAGGCAAACGAACCAATTCTTCTACTTCTTTTGGACTCATTTCATATTTCGCCTTATCAACAGCATTCAGCACAATACCTATAGGTCTTATACCCAACTCACTTACAACTTCTTGATATTTTACTATGTCCATCACAGAAGGAACATAAGGTGCAGTAACATACAAAACTTCATCACAAGCTTTCAGACAAGCCATAGCTTCTCTTCCCAAACCAGGGCTTCCATCTAGTAGTATTATATCATTTTTAAATTCAAGCGGTTTTATGCTTTCTCTTAGCAAAGTAATGTCAACACCTTCAAGCTCACTTACAGAAAGAGAAGCAGGTACAACCTTCATACCAGTAAAATGATTGTAAATCGCATCTTCTACATTGGATTCTCCCCTTAAAACTTTGTTCAAAGTTATAGGACAATAATACATGCCAAGGTATAATCCCAAATGTGAAGTTGTTATATTGCAGTCAACAATAGTTACTTTTTTCTTGAAATAGTGAGAAAGGGCTGAACCTAAATTGATAGTTAAAGTAGTTTTTCCAACCCCTCCTTTTCCAGAAACTATTCCAATTATCCTTGTCATGCTATTTAATAATTGTTTGCTATTTAATTATTTTTTTTCATTCTTTTTTTTGCTTGAAAATAGAAAGAATCCAGGAGCTTTTTTTCTCAGAAATGGCATTCCTGTCTTTGGATTTTCTACAACCTCATAACCAGGAGGCAAATTAAAAATAGCTTCAGTAGGATCCTTTGAGAAGTAGTATATCCTTGATTTTCCTTTTAATTTCATATGAAGCCAAAACTTTTGCCCCTTTTTTGTTTTGTAGATAAATGGGCCAAGTAGTCCCATAATATTTTATTCTTTTTTAAATTATTTTTCCGTTTCAAATTCTGTTCCTAAAGCTCTTAAAAGTCTTGGTCTTCTTTCCTTTTTCTTTTTGTAATATATTAAAATCACAATTATCCCGATAATCACAATTATTGCAAATAGTATTAGCCATGGGAAAAAAGCCGGTGGTCTATAGAGATATAGAGTAATACTAGCAAGCTGAAATACAGCATCCTCCAAATTTTTCCTCACTTTTTCCAATTCATTTTTTGCATCTT
>JAWCME010000021.1:0-5682 GCA_039091335.1 Candidatus Aenigmatarchaeota archaeon
CCTGCGGCTACCAACTTCATATATATTTCGCAGGCTAAAGCCTGCGGCTACCAAAAATACCAAAATTTCAATGAAACTTTTATTCATGCTCTTGCTCCCTTATTTTTAACTGTGTCCCAAACTCCCTCATAAACTATAACAAATATTCATGAATTAATATATCCCTCATTCTAGCCATATTACTCCAAGGTTTCTTCTTTACTCATTTTTTCCTTCCTGCTTCTTAATCCTTTCTACAAATTCTTTAATCTTTTCAAGCAACTCAACCATTTCCAAAAGCTCACTTTCTGATATTCTATAATATTCATGGGATATGAGATTACGCAAATAGACCAATCTTTTAGCAGATTCAAATTCTTCTTCTGTTAAAAAGCCTTCCTTAAAAAGGAGTTCAAAAATCTCTCTGTAAGTTGATGGAAAGCCGATTTTATTTTTAGTTACAAGAATCTCACCTATTTCTATCAAAGCATTAACAGCTTGAAAGCAATCCATTGCAAGTGTATTGTAAATTAGATAATCGGCAATGTCTTTATCCTTCAACTGAACTGCTTTGCTATAGTGTCTTTCAAACCTAAGTATGTTTTCTAGAAGTTTCATTTAAGCACCTTTGATTTTATCCTTTCATAAAGCCATCTCGTTTCAAGGTATTCCTTCAAAACTCCGAGCTTGAGCTCAAAAATAAAGTCCTCATCTTTTACAAAAATTTCTTTGCCATATTTGAAGACTTCAAATTTTATATGAAGCGGTAATTTGTGAAAAAGTACAAGGTCTATTCTTTCAGAATACATACTCCCGATGTCCGCTTCTGATTTTGAATTTGGATCTTTTAGAATAACAGCTATGTCTATATCAGAAAGTGGCTTGGTATTGTCTTTTACACAAGAGCCAAAAAGATAAACTCCAACTACCTCTGGATATTGTTTTAATTTTTCCATTATGCTTTCCAAAACTTTCTCTGTAAATTCATTCATTTTTGCCACTTCCTGTGGGATTTTAAATGGGTTTTTCGCAGGTTATTCATAGCTTCTACAATTTTATTGTCTTTTATGTTTTTCAATTTCTTTTTTTATATCATTGATTACTTCAAAATTATAAATTATCTTTTTATTTTCCTTTTTTATAGAGAATATGATAAAAACTTTGCCTCCTTTTTCGCTTTCAAATTTATTATGTGTTTTGGTAAGCCATTCTTTCCATTTATGAATCTGCGGAGTTTGTTCATAAGTTATAGGTTTAATTTGGAGTCCTATAAATTTGTTATTTACTTCTATATAAAAATCTACATTATAAAGCCTATCCCATTCATCAGGAGCAGGTTTTATGGGTATGTTTAAAATTTTCTGTAATTGTCCATAAATTGTATTGATTTCAGTTATAAACCCATCGAAAGTTCTATTTATTACTAAGTTTTGGATATATTCAATACATTCTTCTTCTGTAACATCTTCTATTTCTGCTTTTAATACTTCTGTTATTTTTGTATACAGTTTTTGACCTAAGTGTTTGAGATAATCCTCTGCTTCTAAGGATATTCCTTTTTCTTTAAGAAATTGAGAAAGTTTTTTAAAGTAAAAGGATTTCCAATCAATTATGGCTTTAGGAGAACATTCACGAATCCATTGTGCAACAGGGCCTACCTTATCTTTTTTGTTTAATCCCCATCTGTTCGTAGCCATATTAAATACCCACTCTTTACTCATTACGAAACTCCTTCCAAAGTTTAAGAAACTTTTCTTTATATTTGTGATTTATCGATAAGTCAGGTTTGCTTAATCCAGATTTTATAAGATAAGCATTTACAAAAATTTTATTTTTTAAATAAACATAAGCTTTTATGGTATTGTCATCTACTATTTTGTTATCATCAAATTTTAAAAAAATATACTTTCCTAATAAATAATTTTGAAAATAATTAAAGGCTAATTCCTTGTCTTCTATACTTACTCCAAGAAATTTAACTTTTAATCCTGTATCTAATTGAATAGTTTCTTCATCTAGAATTTTTATTACTTTATATAATCTTTCTCCTTTGAATTTTAACTTTCCAGGGTCTATATAAGGTTTTGCATCTTTAATTCTTGGAATGTAATTTATGGGTGGTAAGTTTAATGTATTGTCCTTTCTTTCTATTATTTCAATATTAGGACTAATGAATTCAAATAAGGGGTTTTCGATTTTTAATTTTTCAATAATTATTTTAAGAAAGTCTTTATTGATTTCATAACCAATGGCATTTCTTTTGAGTTCAAGAGCAACTTTGGCAGTTGTTCCACTTCCAAGAAATGGATCTAAAACTGTATCTCCTACAAAAGAAAACATTTTGATAAGCCTTTTTGGCAGTTCATCTGGAAACATTGCTTCATGACCAATTTGTTTTGCTCCACCAAAATACCAATGACCAGAAAAATATTCTTTCCATTCTTCTTTACTAAGTTTAGAACTTTCTTTTATTTCTTTTGAAACTTTTTTATTCTTTCCAGGTTTTTTAAAAATGTGAATGAATTCATAATCAATCTCAACAATACCATTAGGAGGATAAGGAAAAGAGCCCATAATATTTGCGCCGCCTGTTGTATTCATTGTAGTTTTCTTTTGCCATATTATTGAGCCCATATAATCAAATCCAATTTCTTCGCATTGAGCAATAACTTCAGCATGAATGGGAATAACTTTGTATCTTCCATAAATGATTGATCTGGCAAACTGGTCACCAATATTTAGACAAAAACGTCCTCCCTTTCTAAGAACTCTATAACATTCTTTAAAAACATAATAAAGGTCTTTTAAATATTGATGAAGAGTTTGACCATATCCGATTTGAAGAGATTCTCCATAATCTTTTATATGCCAATAAGGAGGCGAAGTTATGATTAAATCTACTTCCTCGTTTTTTGTTTCTATCATTGACCTGCTATCTCCAATAATAATTTTTGATTCTAATTTTTTATCCATGCTACTTCTCCTTTGTTTTTCCATTCTTCTAAGGGAATTATATATCTAACGACTTCGGATTTTTTTTTGATTTGCAATTTTTCGTAGGGATTATTAATAGTATGTAAGATTGGCGAAGTTGTAGCTTTGGAAATTACATATAACCAATATTTTTCTTTAAATCTTTTTGCCTTAAATAATTCATTTGGAGTTAAGGCTAACTCTCCTTCGTCTTTTCTTGCTTTTACTTCTATATATCTTATTTCATCTTTTCCCCTCGACCGTATATCAAATCCTAAATTTTCTTTTGACACATCTTCGGGCTCTCTACCCTGACTTTTCTCATAATTAATAGCAATCTCCATTCCAATCCTTTCAATCTCTTCATCACTAACCATTTCTGAGTCCAATGAAGGTTTTACTAAGATAGCGCCTAAAAATTGGGGCATGGAAATTGTTAAATTAGTCTCCAGTTTAATTTCTTCTTCAAGTTTTCTGCTTGCTTCTTCATATCTTTTTTTCTGTTCTTCTTTGTTTCTAATAACTATATCAACATTTTCGCCTTTTTCCTTTCTTTTTTGAAGTTCAAGAATTTCTTGATCAAGCTCACCCCTTAGATATTTCAATGATTTAATTCCATATTTTTCCTTTATTTCGGCTTGCCTTTTTCTTTCCTCAAGAAGTTTTTTCTTATACTCTTCAACTGCTTTTATTGCATATAATCGTGCTTTATCTTTTTCAAAATTTGTGTTTGCACCTCCACTATATTTTTTTGGAACAAAGTCCCAGATAATAGATGGGTTTAATTCCTTCATTCCCTTATTATCCTGATAAATTGCTATTATAGACTTTCCTGCTACATCTCCCTTTCCATCCCTTACCTCACCTTCAAAAAACCATATAACACCGTCATACATACCTGAGGGATCTTCAAATACAGCTCCAAGTTGTAGGCTTTCTAAATATTTTTTATTGGTCCATTCAATTAAAGCTTCAAGAAGTGGATGACCAAAGGATATAAACTCTGCATCAGGATTTTTAAAAGCTATTTCTTTATCAAAAGTTGCCTTAGAGTAGGAATGTAGAAGTATTCCATATTTATTTTTAAAATTAAAATCCTCTGCAATTTTTCTTAATTCATAAGGAACTGATTCAATAGCAAGGAGCCTATCTTTTCTAACTCTAAATTTTCCACCAGCTTTTTCAAAGGCTTTTTTAAAGAACTCTTCAACATATTCAGGAATAAGTCTGTATTCTTTTGCTTTTTCTGCTGTTTCCTTAATTCTGGTGTAATCAATATATCTTGTAGCAAGACTTTCTCCCAAGGTATCTTTTATTTTTTTGATATATTCGCTATCTATTTTTATATCTAATTCTTTGATAATCTCATTCAAGTTTCTTGCATTTGCAACAGCATCTAAAACAAGCTGATATAAATTTTTGCCGTAAAAAACATCACCAATGACATCAAAAACCCTATCGGAACCAAGAGCATTTCTTATTTCTTCAAGTTTATCTAAAATCTTAATTAGCACTTCACCTTCTCTTGTATCTTCTGCAACTAAGTTAAACATATATACGTCCTTTTGCTGACCATATCGGTGAATCCTTCCCATTCTCTGTTCAAGTCTATTTGGGTTCCAGGGAATATCATAGTTAATCATAATATGACAGAACTGAAGATTAATACCTTCACCAGCAGCTTCAGTTGCAACCATAATTTGAGTTTCATCTCTAAAGATTTTCTCCGCCCTTATTCTCTCTTCTAAATTCATCCCACCGTGAATGAAATTTACAGAATATCCCCAGGATTTTATCCTGTTAACAAGGTATTCCAGAGTATCCTTGGATTCAGTAAAAATTAATATCTTTTCGTTTCCCTGCATTTCTTTTATTTTTCTTAAACCTACTTCTATTGCCTTTTTCAATTCCTTAAGTTTAATTTCTCTTTCATTATTCAAAATTTCTTTAGCCTTTTCCATCAATCTATCTATAGTGGCTATTTCTTCTTCCAGCTCTTTTTTATTTTTAGCAACTGTAAGGGTTTCCCACTTCTTTTCCTCTTCCCAGCGTTCCTTTTCATCATAGTCTTCTACTTCTTCAAATTCAATTAATGAGTTTCTTTTTTCAAAGTCTGGTTCTTTAAGAAGCCTTTCAAGCCTTTCCTTTCTTCTTTCAAGGGATTTAAACAATGCATATGTGCTTGATGCCATTCTTCTCTGCAGGATTAAAAGGGCAAAAGCGACATTTCTTTTCTTATCTATTAGTAAGGCTTTGTTGTATTGAGAAATTACATATTCTGAAAGTTCATTATATAATGATTTTTCCTCATCTGATAATCTAAATTTAATTGTCCTAGGATGGCGGTTAGTAAAGATTGGTTTGCTTTCAAAGTCTTTTAAATCCTCCTTTAGCCTTCTGATAAATAGGGGATTGTCCCTGTTTATAAGTGATTCTTCAATCAACTCTGGAGTAGCAAAAAATCCAGGCTCCAGAAGGTCAAGAAAGAGTCTGAAATTCTCAGGGTCACCTTTGTGTGGGGTTGCGGTGAGAAAAAGCAAATTCTTTGAAATTCTTGAAAGAACTTCGCCCAATCTGTATCTTTCTGTTTTTGAAAGCTTATCTCCGTATCTATAAGCTGCCATTTTATGTGCTTCATCCACTATGACAAGGTCCCAGAAAACTGAACTTAAAGAAGGTAAAATCTCTTCTTGCTTCGCAAAATCAATAGAGGTAATAACATGGTTTTCC
>JAWCME010000022.1:0-3079 GCA_039091335.1 Candidatus Aenigmatarchaeota archaeon
AACCCATTGATTTTTGGTAGAGAATAAGCTTTAAATAGATTAATGTCTTAATGTGATTAAGGCATTTAAATGGCAGAAGAAAAAAAAGTCATAACAATTCATTTGCCAAACATAAGCGTTTGGATGATTACAACTTTAATTCTAGCGATAGTTTTAGTTGTTGTTTATTTAAAAGGTTTTCCGACAACTGGTTTTGCTGTTTTAACGTCACAACAAGCTGCAAATAAAGCAATAGATTATATAAACAAAAATTTGGTTCAAACCGGTACTGCTTCTTTAGTTTCAGTAGAAGAAATGAGCGGAGTCTATAAAGTTATAACATCTTACCAAGGTCAGCAAATTCCTGTTTATGTAACTAAGGACGGCTTGTATTTGTTTGTCTCACAACCTATAAACATGGCACAAGAGATAACAAAAACCACGACTCAACCACAACAAGTCCCAAAAACAGACAAACCAACAGTTGAATTGTATGTTATGAGTTTTTGTCCTTATGGAAATAGAGCAGAAAATACAATGCTACCTGTATACAATCTGTTAAAAGATAAAGTCGATTGGAAGATTTATTACATTGTTAGTGTTAGCGACAGCACAGTAAGTTCCCTTCATGGCCAGCCAGAAGTTGATGAAAATGAAAGAGAAGCATGTGTCCTTTCAGAATATGGATTAGACAAATGGTGGAACTTTACGGTTTATGTCAACAACAATTGTGGAAGTAGTGGAGATTGCTGGGAAAAAGCAGCAAATCAAGCAGGAATTGATGTGAATAAAATAAAAGATTGTGTTAGCAAGAAAGGTTTAGAGTTAATGAAAGAATCAGAATCAGCAACAGATAAGGCTGGTGCAACAGGTTCACCTACCCTTATCATCAACGGAGTGAAATCGAATGCTGTTTATCAATACGGAAATTCCGAAGCTTATAAGCAAGCTATATGCGAAGCATTTAAGTCACCACCAGAAGAATGCTCTAAAGTATTGGAAAGTTCAAGCTCTGGGGCTTCTGGTGGCCAATGCTAGATTAATAATAGAAAAAGAATAAAAATTTGATTTTCATAAGATTCCTTAAACAAATAAGATCTAATAAAAGGTCTACAAAATCTAGACAATAGAACTACCAACGAATAGCCTATATCTATCTTTACCCTCTAGCTCATCTATAATTCTTCTTATAACCATTCTTTTTGGGTCTGGTAGCATCGGAACTCTTTCCTGCACATCTTTAAAATTTTCAAAAGCTTTTTTCTTCCTCTCAGAAATTATCTGCCAAAGATGCTTCTTTCCAATTCCTGGCAACAGTTCTAAAGTATGTAATCTAGTAGTTACCGGAGGAGCTTTATTAAAAAAATCAACAAACCTTTTCTCATTTTCATTTATCAATTCAGTAATAATTTTTTCTAGTTCATTCTTCGCAAAACCTGTCAATTCTTGATAACCAATCCTCCCCCTTATATATTTTACATTATCCCTTTTTTCCTCACCAATATATAACCTATCACCAGTTTTAACCCTTACCCCATCTTTCAAAACGACTTCTAAAAGACTGAAGAATTTTTCTCCTATTGCCTGTGCTAATGGCTCTGCCCTCCTGTCGCTTGGTTTGCCATGAGGAAGAAAATCCAATACTCTCACATAATCATCTTTCATCATCAAACCACCAGAAAAAACTTAAATGTTTTTTTTAACGATTTCCAGAATTTTATCTATCTCTTCTGGAGTAAAGCTTGTATAGTCTTTATGCAAAACAACTCTAAGCTCATCTTTATCTTCTGGGAGAAAATTAGCAATAGCAATAATCTGCTTATCCTTAATCCTTTCAACAGTCTTCAGCTCCTCAATCAAATTTTTAATTTTTTCAGGTTTTACTTTAACAAACTTTCTCAAAATATCCAAAGCATTCTTTTGCTCATACTTTAGCTCTGATTCTTGCTCCCTTTTTTCTAACAATTCTTTTGCTTCTAAGTCTGTAATAACTTCTTCTGATATTATATTCACCAAACCACCTTCTATCCAACCATCTTCAGATGCTCTGGCCTTGCTATAACCTTTTTCACCTTATTTCCATCTGATATTTCAACAATATAACTTTTTCCTCTTCTTCCTATAACTCTACCTATTTTGCCTTTAAACCTAGGATGTGGCATGCCTTGATGACTTGAGGGTTCTGGGAGAATAACCACTTTCTGATTTTTCTCAAATTCTTGTAAAAACTTAGTTATCGCTGGTCTGTATGCGGGCTTTTGCGTCAGCTTTTCTCTTGTGCCAGACCTAAAACCTCTTGATTTTTTTACCATGGAATCAGCCTCAATCCTTAGTATGTATTTTTATTACGTCTAAGCTTATCTTTTTAACTTTATTTTCTAATAACTCTGTTACATTTGGCCTTGTTCTTCCCTCATCCCCAGTAATCAGTTCTTTTATATAAAGACCTGTTTCTCCTCTTATTTTTAGTTGTAATTTTTTTCTACTCAGCAACTTCCAAGATATTTCTTTAACCAACCTTTTTCTGAATTTATCAGCCCTTCTGTGAACAACTCTCAAAGGAGTTTTCTGTAAAATCGGCTCTCTAACCAAATTCTTCAATTCCTTTAGCTTTTTCTTATCTATATCTTTTTCAAATTCCACAACAGCTAAATATGTTTTATCCATTCTTAAAGACTTTAGTTTTCTAATCATTTCCCTATCTACAAACTTCAACCCTTTTACTTTTACTTTTTTCGATTTGTTTATCTCTTTCTCAATTTTTTTCAAGTTTATTTTTCTTTTGACTGGCTTTAACAGCTCAATAACAAAAGGTCTGTAATCTAGACAACGAGCATCTATATCCTCCCTCCCATGTGCTGAAAATCTTGATTTTTTACTTTTTGCTGCTTTAAGCAAAGGCTTTTCTATAATTTCTTGAACAGAAGTTGGATACAATTTTCCCTCGCCTTTACAATTTATGCATCCCTTACCATGACACTTCAAGCAAACCCATTTTGCTTGTGGTATACCACGAACAAGCTTTTTGTACTTGCCGAAAATGTATAAACTTCTTATCTCAGTTTTAATTTTATCCGTATTCAAATCAACTATCACAGTA
>JAWCME010000022.1:3089-5184 GCA_039091335.1 Candidatus Aenigmatarchaeota archaeon
TTAAATTTTTTCTTTGTCAAATTTTCAATTCTTTTTCCCAATTCGCGATTTATCTCTGATTTTATCGATTCTACAAAATCTATTCCAACTATTTCATAAAATTTTTCCTCAGTTTTTAAAAGTTCATTAGACAAAATAGAACCAATTTGAAATGTGGAAAATTCTATATTTTTTAACTCTTTAGCTATGCTTCTTGCTATTGTATCAATCTTTTCATGAAAAAAATTTTTACACACTTTGCATTCTTCTGGTTTTTTCTGTTCTATTTTCACGTTTCTAAATTTTATGCCATAAAAATTTGAAAAATCAACATCAATCTTTTCGCCAGAATCTATAAGAAAAGCTATAAACTGCCTTAGAATCATACCACGTTGTTTGTTAGAATATCCACTTAAAAGTTGGGATACAGATCTTCCAAGACACCAGTCGCATACATAATTTTCTTTAAGAATTTCAATCACTTTGTTAAGTATTTTCATTATAATCACTTATAATTTAAAGCCTAAAATTGATAACCGTTTACTTTCATAAAATTCACTTAATTAATTATAAAAAATTTTAAAACCTAAACCCAAATTGCTTTGCCAAATTTTTAAGAGCTCCTCTCTGCATCCCTTTCAGACCACCAAGCTGCCTCATAACTTTCTTCATTTTTTCGTACTGATTTAGCAGCTCTCTGACTTCTGATTCTGGTCTTCCGCTACCTCTTGCTATGCGTTTTATTCTGCTAATTGTAATAATTTCTGGATTTTCTCTTTCTTGTTTTGTCATCGATTGAATTATATTTTTAAAATGCTTCATCTTTTCTTCCTGCATTTCCATAATTTCTTCAGGCAATTTCATCCCCATACCAGGTATCATGGACACAAGCTGTCTCAAAGGACCCATCTTTTCCATACTTTCTATCTGCTCATAAAAATCTTGCAAAGTAAATTTACCCTCAACTATTTTTTCAACTTTCTCTGGTTTAATTTCTGCTTCTTTTGCCTTTTCCAGTAAAGTCTGCAAATCACCTAATCCAAGCAGACGAGAAACAAACCTTTGCGGATCATAAAGTTCAAAATCTTCAATCTTTTCTCCTGTGCCAATAAACTTAACCTTTGCGCCTGTAACAGAAGTGGCAGCTAGCGCGCCACCTGCCTTTGCTGTTCCATCCATTTTTGTTATTATAACTCCTGTTATGCTTGCTAGTTTGTGGAATTCTTCTGATTGTTTTCTTGCAACTTTACCCAGATCAGCAGGAATTGTTAGCAAAACTTCATCTGGTTTAATAATTTCTCTCAATTTTTTCAATTCCTCTGCAAGCTCTTTATCCAGAGCATTCCTTCCAGCAGTATCGTAAATTATTACATCGTAATTCCTAAATTTTTCAAGACTAAGTTTTGCAGTAGTATAAGGATCTTTTTCATAGAATACCGGAACATTTATCTGTTTTCCTAACTGAACAAGTTGTTCTAGAGCAGCTGGCCTATGGAAATCGCAAGTAACCAAAGCTGATTTTAGCCCTTGTTTTTGAAAATATCTTGCTAATTTAGCAGCAGTCGTGGTTTTACCTGAACCAAACAAGCCAACAAGCATTATTCTTTTCTTTCCTAGAAGACCAGCTGGTTTTTCTCCAAGTAACCTAACCAATTCTTCATATATTGTCTTTAGCACATACTCTCTTAGTGTTAAGCCAGCTGGAATTTTTTGCTCTAAACATTTTTTTCTTACATTTGAAGTTAATTCACTAGCTAAAACAATATCTACATCTGATTGTAACAGTATTTTTTGCAACTCTTTAATTATTTCTTCAACTTCATTTTTATCAATAGTAGTGCCTGTGGTTATTCTTCTTATCAACTCACTCAAGCTTTTGCTTAGATTGTCAAACATGGTAATTATTAAAATTATTTAAAATTTAAGTTTTTTAATTATCAATTAAATGAATATCCTGCTGAGCTCTAATTCTTTTTTAATTGAATGTTCTATGATTTTTTCAACCACTTCATTAAAAACATTTTTTTTATATAGCTTAACATAATCGCGAAAATTTATTTTAATTATGCTACCAGAACGTTCAAGATAAAGTTTTGCTTCAGAAGAGATAAGAAAT
>JAWCME010000023.1:0-4328 GCA_039091335.1 Candidatus Aenigmatarchaeota archaeon
TCCTAATTAGTAAAAACATGTACTTATAAGATTGTATCGAGTTCATATTTAAAGTTTTCTATTGAATTATATATATTTTATAATAAATAAAATATTTGCAATGCGAAAGAATTAAATTGTTTAATAAAAATATAAGCTTTATGGGAATTTCACTATCGGCATGCGAACGAATAGCAAAAAATGCTGGAATCAAAAGAATATCTAAAGACGCTCTTGAAGAGCTGAGAGATATTTTAGAGGAATATGGATTTGAGATAGCAGAAAAGGCATCAAAAATCTCGTCTCATAGCGAGAGAAAAACAGTTAAGAAAAAGGATATAGAGTTTGTCATAGAAAAGCCCCGGTAGCTTAGTTGGTAGAGCGTTTGCGTGGTAAGCAAAAGGTCGCGAGTTCAAAATGAATTGAGGGCGTTTGCTTTCTATTAAGAAAATCTCGTCCAGGGCTTTTTCATATTTTTATTACCAGTTTCGTGGTTTCGTTCATCTATTATTCCTTGTGATATAATTACCGTTTTGCTTCCTTGTACGCATAGTGTTGCCAATGTGCATGTCTCGAGTCAACTAAATTTATTGTACCCATCAGATATTATCCTTATTGCTACACCACTCATGAAAATATAAACTACTGCCAAATAATTTGCCTCTTCTTTGGAAAGATAAAAATTTAGGTAAAGAATAAGAATGTGAAGAGGGTAAAAACAAGACAAAAAACAATATAGTAAAATAACAATTAAAATTATCCTAGATATTAGACAAAAAGTTGCAAACTATTTTATCTTTCTTTAAATAGATATGAATCAAAAAAGAGAAAGAAATGCAAAAGAATCTATAAAAAAAGAAGAAAGATTTTTGGATAAGAAACTCGTTATTTAGTAGTACTTCTCTTTATAGCAGAAATTTCCATTATTATTGAGCTGTCCGGATAGAAATAGTGTGGATTTTTATACCCTGCTTCTTGAAGAAGCTCTTCAAGAAAACCATCAATAAGTGAGTAGCCTGCGCTTTCCAAACTATTCATATATCTTCTAAAATCTTGATGAGCTTCCAAAGGCCAGATAGAATTTTTACCTGGATCACCATATTCTTTGAGCAAATTATAATACATAAGCCAAAAATCAAAAATATCAAAAATAGCTTTTCTATCCCTTGGGTCTTGAGGAAAAGGTACTTCCTTTATGCAGTAAGTTTTTTTAAAATTTTCTAAACCCTCTTCTTTTTTTGGCCAATCAAACCTCTCTAACATTTTATAAACATACCAAGGTTCTTGCCAAGTTTGGGGATGCCAATCTCCAGAAACAAAAAGACCTCCTTCTTGGGTACTTTCATAAAATATCTCGAATGGTATTTTAGGGTCATGATGAGAACTCGCCACTTGCATTATCACATTAGCCTTTCTTCCTTTCATATGCTTAGCTAAGTTATCTTGGGTATCAACTACTATTTCATATTTCACCCCCAATTTTTTTACTCTTTCTTCTGCCTCTTGTAAAGCTTGTGAGGCAGGATCTAAAAGTATAGTATATACTTCACCTTTAAAATCCATAGGAAGATTATTGAAAAAAGCTTGAAAGGAAAGACCACTACCTGCACCGATATCAATTACAATAAATTCTTGAGGTTCTTGCATCGAAAGATAAGTAGCCACAATCTTTCCAGTTGCTTCTCTAAGGAGTTGATTATTATCTACTTTAAAAGCTCTTTTAGAAGCTTCGGCTACGATTTTAATCTGGTTAGCATCTCCCTTTTCCCACTCTCTGCGATACCATCTTCTTCCTAAAGTAACAAGATCTTCAAATTCTTCCTCAGTATCCCATCTTATTCTATATTTTCTCCAATCTTTTGAAGGTGTTCTTAATGGATGACCCCAAGGCATGGGCATTAATTTTTCATCGTGAAATGGAACATAAATTGTCATAGCATCACCTCTAATTTCTTTTCCAATTCTTTAACCAAATTACCAGACCTATAGCTGATAATACCCTGCATCCATCTAACAAAAAATCCATCCTCATGCTCAGCTAAGTTTATTTGTTCATATCTTCTCACAACCTCATCCATAGAATTTGCACATACATATTCCATAATTAAACGATGAGTTGAATGTTTAAGGTCATCTATATTTGTACTTGCAAGTTCGTTAATGGTTTTAGTGAGTTGAGGAAATTCTTTTGATTCAAAATATAGTCCATTCAAATGTCTTTCATCAATTCTTTTTAATGCTCCCTCTAGCTTTGGAAATCCCCTTTTATGTAGATATTTTGTTGCTTCAACCTCATCCATCTCACAGCTTAATAACAACCCTTTGTAAAACTCATATTGCCATGGATGAAGAAAATCCACAATTGGCATTATCTCAGGTGAAAATTTTTTCGCGTGATTAATGTCATACAACCTTCTTATTGTTTCTCCGAGCACAGATAGATAAGACTCTTCTGGATATTTGAATTTGCCTTTAAGATCACCGCTAACTACTCGCTCCTTACCAACAAAGAAGCTTCTTCTTTCTAAAGCCCTTGGTCCACTCCCTTCAGCTAATTTATCAGCCACTCCAATTGCCTGTGCAATAATTTTGATTGAAAAATCTTCAAATCGCTTCGAAATCTCGTCATAAGATTCTTCATGATGGTAAATTACCTTATATAGAATTTCCAATTCCTCAGGTAAAAACAAATTTTTTATCTCAGCATTTTTTATATACTCTGCTCCAGCAGGTCCGTGAGGCAATTCTTCAGTAGCTTCTCTTTTTATATCATGAAGGAGTCCACAAATCTCAGCTAAAAATGCTAGATATTCTGAATTCTCAATATGATATCTCTTAGCTAAATATTTAGTGATTAAAGAAGCGAAACTAGCTACCCCTCTCCCATGAGTTAAATCATGAGCTAAGCTTATCTGACCCTTTTTTTGTTCAAACTCTCTGGTTACGAAGTTTTCTATTTCTTTTCTTATTGGAATCATTATTTCAAGTTAAATAGTAAAGCTTTTATTTTTTATTTTATGGTTGTTACCGTCTGGATAAGAATATGAATGGAAATGAGGTTCAATCTTTTTCGAGTTTTGCTCTTCTTTTGCTTGTATTCATTGAGCTGTTGGTGAAGCATTTCGCCATATCCTGCTTTTTTGTTTTTTACCTCATCTCAGAAAGTCATAGTAGAACTTAAAAGCTTTCAAGAAACTATTAATTGTGCTGGTATTTCCATTAATTTATCGGCTCACTTCTTATCTGGGGAGAACCTTATGAAGTCTCTCTTTTAAAAATGATATGCTCAGTGAAAGGAGCATCATCCCATATATGCTGAGTAGTGATATAATCCCAATCTTCACCAAGCAAATACCTCAATTTAAAGCTTAGGTAAGTGTCATCAAACTCTTTATGATTTACTTTTCCTTTTAGTCCAGGAAATGGATCTGTATAGAATCTGTAAACAATTCTATTTTTTGATACTTCTGGAAACTCCACTTTTAGGCCTAAGCTTTTATCCCGAGCGCCTACAACTCTAGCAAAATCCTCTGGTTTTCCAAATCTAAATTCCATACCATCATAAGCTTCCTTCAAATTTCTTTCCATAACTTCTCTAACAACTGACAAAGCTACTTTTTCTCCAAACCTTTCTTTAAGTACGAGAAAAAAATTTTCAAAAGTGCGAAAGAATGCTTTATTATATTCCATAATTTTCACCTATGAATTCTAGTTTCGTACCTTCATCAGCAATCTCAATAGAGAAGGCACTATAATTATTGACTTTAAGTTTCTCTATGATATTTTTTTCCATTTCTTTTGGTGCTAAGATTATAACTGCTCCTCCTTTTCCTCCAGCTCCGGTAAGTTTTGCCCCATAGGCACCATTCTTAAGAGCTATTTTTCTTGCCTTTTCAATTTCTGGGGTGGAAACAGAAATAAGAAGTTGATGATTTTCATTAAAAGCTTTGCCTAAAATTTTTGGATCACCGTTTTTATGGCATTCTTTAATGAATTTTTCATAAACTTTAAAATATTTACCAAAAAGAGCTTCTCTTTCGAGAGGAGTGAGTTCATTTGGCTTCTTTGTTATATTATGTGCTCTAGCAAATTTTTCAATGAGTTCAGCAGTTGTTTCTCTTTCACCTCTAAATGTATCCACCACAATAAGAACACTTCCGTTTGGAAGCTCAATGTCAATATCTTCAAAATTGAACTGAAGAGGTTCAAAACTTTTTTGGAACTTTTGAGGCTTTCCTCTACTTGTAGTTCTGGCATCAATTCCACTTGGTTTGCCACCATGAGCTATTTCATCCACTAGTTGTCCACATTCAAATAATTCATTTTCTGAAGGAACCTTTTTTAAATAA
>JAWCME010000024.1:0-4183 GCA_039091335.1 Candidatus Aenigmatarchaeota archaeon
ATTATTTCTTTTCTTTTGGCAGGTTTTTTCTATCCTGATCTAGTTGGTATGCTTATGAATCAATTCAAATCAAGACATACTTTATTTTTTATGATGGGCTTGGGAATTGGTATACTTGTAATGTCAACGTTAATAACAAGCATATGGTCAGTTCTTCCTTCTACAAGACCAGGTACTGCTCCGTCAACAGACGTCTTAATAATTGCTGCTGCAGTTATAATATTTATGGTTGTTTTAATGATTGCTGCTTCGGTGGGTAGAGGTGGAATGTAATGGACCCGTTTGCAACTACAATTATCAGATTAAAAGATATGGGCTTATTTCACTTGCTTCTTTACATGCTTTCATCAGCAGTTTTTTACGGCTTATTAAGAAAAACACAAATTTTTGGTCCTCCTGAAAAGAATGTTGCTGTTAATGCAACTGTTGCTCTAGTTGCTTCTTTTATGATAATGGCTGTACCTATTATGAGAGGCATTGACATAGTCGGTCAATTCGAGATTTTTTTTGTTCAAAGCTTGAGCGCGATAGTCATACTTATGGTTGGTGTTATGGCTGTTGGAATGGTTTTTCCTACAGATTTACCAGGTCATCTAGCAAAAGTTTTGGGTAAGGGAGGTTATTGGGCAGCTTTTCTTGTTGGTGGCATTGTTGTTGGAATAGCAGTAGCTATTACTTCTGGTATGACGAGCATATTCTTTCCAGAAGGAGGTATACCTGGTATATCAGAAGATATGTTGATAACAATTGGGACGATAATAATACTCGTAATTGCTATTGCTATAGTGGTTTGGTTTACTTCAAAGGGCGAAGGTAAGTAAGTATTCTTTTTCTGTGAAATGAAGAATGCCAGGAATTATAAGAACTGCCGGTATTTCTTCAATTCCTACTAAATCTTTTACTTTACCATAAACAATTAACGGCTTTTCACTTCCTACCTTAGCAAAAATAACAATTTCAGTATTTTCAGTAAAAACATTTTCCCTTCTTTGATTTTCTATCTTTAAAAGTATTTCAATTGCTTCTTTCGGCGACATAAATTTATTTTCTTCACTAATCACATCAAGCAAGCAAAGCGTATGTAATCCAAGCCTTTTGTTTATTTTTATTATTTCATAAACAGATTCTGGAATTTTTCCTTTTGTTTTTTCTGGAAAAGGTATCGTTACGCAAGGACCAAATTTATAAATATGAAGACCTGTTTCAGCTATTGCAGAGACTATTGATGAGTTATGAATTATTTTTGTTCTAATTTTTTGCTTTCTTGCATCTAAAACCAAAGATGAATGTGTTGTAGCAACTAAAGGATCACCACCAACAAAAATCACTATGTTTTTTTCTCTGGCTTCTTTTAAAATTTCTGCAGAACCTTCTTCCAAATCACTTCTTTTCAATACTTTAACTTCCTTGCCTATAATTTCTTCCAATTTTTTTATATCACCAAACCAAGCTGTTGTGTAGAGTTCTATGTAAACTTTGTCTGCTTTTTTTGCTTCTTCTATTCCTCTCAAAGTCAAGTCTTTTTCATCAAAAATACCCAAACCAATCAGTATAAGCATAAATCAATAATAGGTTGAAAAATATTTATGAAGATTTTGTGTTTTGGAAAATCTGTTCAAGGTAAAGATCATGAAGAAAATGAAGATAATTTACTGATAGACCTTGAGCTTAAACTTTTTGCTGTTGCTGATGGTGTGACAATTCCAAAAGGAGGAAAGAAAGCTGCGGAAAAAGCAATAAAATATTTGAAACTACTTTTTGAGAAAGATTTGAAAGGTTTGGTTGAAAAAGTGAATGAAAAAATATTGGAAGAGATGGATAATGATCCTGTTGGTTACACTACACTAGCTGTGGCTTATATAAAAAATAATATTTTACAGACTGCAAACATAGGAGACAGCTCTATATTTTTGATAAGAGATAAAATTTCTTTACTCACAGCTTCTGACAGAATTTTTGGAACTCATGCTCTGACTCAAGCAATAGGGCAAGAATATTTGAAAGTAGATTTTAGGGAAGAAAAATTAAAAAAAGGGGATTACATAATTTTAGCAACAGACGGTATTACTGACGTGCTAAGTGAAGAAGAAATTTTCTCAGCTGTAAAAAATTTGAAAGAACCAAAAAAGATAGTAGATTTTTTAATTGAAAAAGCAAAAGATAGACCAAAAGTTTATGAAGATGATAAAACTTTAATCGTGATTCATATTGGTGATTGAATGAGAAGTTTTGACTTAATTGGCTCGAAAGAAAAAGCTGTTGCAATTGTTGAAATTAAAGAAGGAGATGAGAAGGCTTTAGCAGAAGAAATAATGAAAAGAAATAAAAATGTAAAGTCTGTTTTGAAAAAAGTTTCTGGAAGAAAAGGAGAACTAAGGTTAAGAGAGTATAAGCTTATAGCTGGTGATGCTAACACTGAAGTTATTCATAAAGAATATGGGTATTTGCTTAAACTTGACCCACAAAAAGTTTATTTCTCGCCAAGAGAAGCAACGGAAAGACAAAGGATCGCTAAGCAAGTTAAAGCTGGAGAAAGAGTTTTGGTAATGTTTAGTGGAATAGGAGTTATACCTATTGCCATAGCGAAAAAACAGCCTGAAGTTGAAAAAATTTATGGAATTGAACTGAACGAAGATGCTCATAAGTATGCGGAAGAAAATGTTAGAATTAACAAGTTATCACACAAAATTTTTTTGATTCATGGTGATGTTAGAGAAGTAGCAAAAAAATATTTTGGAAAATTTGACAGGGTTGTTATGCCTTTACCATTTGGAGCAGGAAATTTCCTAGATATTGCGATTAATTGCTTAAAAAAGGAAGGTGGAATAATTCATTTCTATTCAGTTGAGGATGAAGGTTCAAAAGTTTTAAATGAAATAGAATCTTTTGTCAAAAAAATTGGTAAAAAAATAAAAGTTTTAAACATTAAAAAAGTTTCTGCATATGCGCCAAGAAAATGGAAAGTTTGCATAGATTTTCAGGTGAGTTAGTGGATTTAAAGAAAGAAATAGAAAATACACAAGTCCTAATTTTGGCAGGCGGAACTGGAAAAAGAATGGGAAATCCAGAACTACCTAAAGCTCTCATGGAAGTTGGTGGTAAGGCTTTGATAGATAGATGCATAGAATTTTATGCTAAGCATGGCTTCAAAGAATTTGTGCTGCTTGTTGGTTTTATGAATGAGAAAATAGAAAAACATGTTGGCGATGGATCTAAATATGGCGTAAAGGTGAAGTATTGCGTTGATCCACCAATCAAAAAAGTTGGTAAGGGTAAGGCTTTGAAAAATGCAATCCTAACTGGGGCAATTGATTTAAGAAAAAGAGCGATAATAGCTTATCCTGATGATGTTTATCTTGATGAAAAAATTCCGATCGAGCTTTTGAAAAAACATCTTGAATTAAAAGAAAAGAAAAATGTAATAGCAACCTTAGCTTGTGTTTCTGGAATTGAATATCCTTATGGTGTGGCTTTGGCTTACGATGGCGAGCTTGTTGAAGAGTTTTTTGAGAAACCTGTGGTTCAAATTCCATCCGCAATTGGTTTGTATGTAATAGAATCAGAGATTTTCAAATCAATTGAAGAATTGGTCGACATGAATGTGGAAAGGGCAATAGAATTTGAAAGCATAGTTTTGCCAAAACTTGCAAAAGAGAGGAAGCTTGGGAGGTTTTTGATAGAGTCAAAGAAATGGATTCCAATCAACACGCAGAAAGAATTGGAAACTGCTGAGAAGATTTTGGGTAAAGATAAAGATTAATAAGGAAAATCTTCTCAATTTTCTATCAAGCGGGGGTCGCGTAGTCTGGTCAATCGCGCGAGGTTCAGAGCCTCGTGGCTTAGTGCCTTCGTGGGTTCAAATCCCACCTCCCGCATGCTCTTCTAACGCAGTGCACCAGTCTTAAAGAAATCAGAAGACTAGTACTTTAAAATAAGGTGAAATTGTGATGAATAATAAAGGAAGTCTCAAAACCGCCTTTCAATTGGCTTTTCTAATTAGAACATTGGACGAAATGACTTTCGGAACAAATATCGAGATAAGAATTGTCGAAATAACGCCGGAAAAGGAGGAAGAAAGTTATGTAGGCTTTTCCCTGAAAAAAATTGCTACCAAATATTAGGCTACATAGATGAGAGAATTCAAAAAGAAATAAAAAAGTTCAGACATTTCCCTTACGAGGAG
>JAWCME010000025.1:0-4116 GCA_039091335.1 Candidatus Aenigmatarchaeota archaeon
TTCTACCAAATCCAAAATCTTGAACATTTTAAGCAATCTTATACTCAGCTCAAAAATAAATGTAGGCTCATAAAAATGATGGTCAGCAACAAAAGTTAAGAGGATCTTCTAGCCGCCCAAGATTTTTTGCAATTCATCATACTCTATCTTATTTTTTGATTTTGTAAGTTCTTCAAAAAGAAGGAGGGCATAAGCAGTACAACTCAGTGCCATATTTTTCTTTTCACTCTTATTCCTCAAAATAATTGTTTATCAAAAATTGTCAATAGAGTTTAACTATTTAGCGAGCTTTTCTAATATTGCTCTTCTTATTTTTTTCCAGTTCTTGCATTCTACTTTCTGCGGAACAGAAGCATTGAAAATGTGCCAAAAACTTTTTACAACCAATCTATCCATTCTTTATCGTAAATTTCATAAAAAACCGCGAGATTATACTCAAGTTCTCCAGTCTTTGAACCAACTTAAACCTTCTGCTTCTTTCTTTGTTAAGAAAATAAAAAACAGTTTTTTGTTCCTAATGTTTTCTAGTTTTCTAGTGTGTTTGTAAAGTGTTGTATATATCGTTGAGAACTGTACTTGAGTTAGTATGCCCCGCCTGGGATTTGAACCCAGGTTCCAGCCTTTCATCTTTTGATCAAACCTTTCGAACTCAATCGAAAGGGCTTTGGACGTTTTAACTGTGTCCTTGGCCGGACTAGACGAGCGGGGCAAGGTGTCCTAAATATATTTTTGTGATAAGGATTATTGAAGTTTATTTCATTAAAATACTTTTCTATCATAGATTTTGCACCTATGAAAATTTGATCGTCATAATCAATTTTGTGGCTCCATTTTGAAGTAGTAAACCCTAAAATCTTCATGGTTTTTGAAAAAGATTCTTGCAAAGCCGGTATTTGCGAATTAAACCATATATTTTTCTCCAATAAAAGTAAAACAAATTTTTCAAAATACTCGCGGTCATTCTGGAGATGTCCTGTTATCACGAATTGATAGACTTTATGTTTTTTATTAAAATACAAACTACCATCACCTAAGATAATACCAACAATCTCAGCTAATTCTTCTTTTGAGTCAATTACATCACAAAAATTAATGAGTGTTTCTCCTATATTTGTTTTTTGGGAAGTAGATTTCCAATGTTTCCATAAAAGTCTAGAAATGAAAATTATTTGACGCAAGAGATAAAAAATTAATAATTTAAATGCTTAAAATAACCAACTATATTTTAATTAATAATGCACGAGAAGAGAGGTTCGTTACTACCCAACACCAGAATGGATAAAAATTCTATGAAAGCTTAAGTGTAAAGTGAAAAAAAACAGTGTTTTATTCTGATTTCAGTTTTTCCAATTCGGGTTCAAGAATAGACCAAATCTCTTGATGAACTTCTTGTATACTTTTTGTAGCATCAATCACAAACCACTTTGCTTCCCTATTTTCTTTGGCAAGCTTGAGAAAAATTTCCCTGGTTTTCTCCAAAATTTCTTTCTCCTTTTCTATTTTCTCCAAAATTTCCCTCTTGCTAAAATCTTCCAAGCTAAGCTGCCTTACTCTTGACAAAGTAGTTTCAACTGGCACATCTATTAGAAAAACAATATTGGGCTTGATTAAATGTTTTTCAACTTGCATAAGCCATTCCAAGGGTACACCTCTGGCGGCTTGGTAAGCAAAATTGCTGTAGCAGTAGCGATCTGTAATCACGACTTGACCGGACTCAAGCAAAGCTTTAATTCTATCTTGAGAGAAGCTTCTGTCAGCTGCATAGAGCAAGGATAAAGTGAGAGGATCAAGTTGCAATCTTTTTGTGAGCTTTGCTATATCATTATCAAAATCTGGGAAACTTAAAGTTGTGAATGGAATTTTTCTTATCAAAAGCTCTTCTGTTATCATTTTTATATGGGTTTTCTTACCTGATCCAGTTATGCCTTCAAAAGCTATGAAAATGCCATCCATGAGTAATTGTTTATATTGAACATCCCCTTAAATACTTTTCTATTTGGCCGTGTTAACCCCTTTTTAAAAAACGTGAATGTTATTTAAATCTCATAATTTAAGGTAAACGAAAGGATTACAACCAAAAATGGGCTCGGAGAGATTTGAACTCTCGACCTTCCGCTTATCAGGCGGACGCTCCAACCAGGCTAAGCTACGAGCCCTTATAGATTTTAATATTATCTTATTTTTACTTATGTTTTATTAACTGGTTCACAGAAAATCGGGCCGGTAGATCAACGGTAGATCGTCTCCTTCGCAAGGAAGAAGTGCAAAGAAGGCTCCGGGTTCAAATCCCGGCCGGTCCATGCACTTTTATATAAAAGTTTCAATCCCTATTTAACAAATTCTGGGATAATCTTCATAACTAATAGAAATACTACTCATAGAGACACTGTTTGTTCTAACAGCAATTAAAATCTAGTAAAGATGCCCAACCAATTATATAACATGGAAATAAATTTTAATACTGGAGAAGGCTTGCTGATAGGGGGTTTGATGTTTGGGTTGCCTATGGGCTCAAGCCCTTGTCCATTAAAAATTTAAAGGAAATGGATTAATTTAGTGATAATATGGGAACAACAAAAGTGCTTGAAGAAAAAGTGGAAAAAACAAAAAAAATGGAAAAAACAATCGAGAAGAAGAAAGAAGTTAAAGTAGTTGTTAGAGTGATGAATACTGACCTTGATGGTGAAAAACCTTTAAGAAACGCTCTCTTGGGGATAAGGGGTATAGACAATGCTATGAGTAAAGCTGTTTGCTTGGCCGGTGGTTTTGACCCAAATGTTAGGCTTGGTTCGTTGAATGAGGCAGACATAGCTAAACTCGAAGCTATAATCAAAGAACCAGTAAAATATGGTATACCTGCTTACATGTTGAACAGAAGAAAAGAACCAGAAAGTGGTGCTGATTTACATTTAGTTGGAACAGATTTGGAAATAGCAAAAAAATTTGACATTCAAAAAATGATTAATCTTAAAACTTACAGAGGAACTAGACACATGTTTGGCTTGCCTGTTAGAGGACAAAGAACAAGAAGCTCTTTTAGAAGCGGTAAAGTTGTTGGGGTTGTTAAGAAATCTACAAAAGCTGCTCAAAGAAGTGAGGGTGATTTCATGAAAAGATCAAGAAAAAAATATGAGAAACCAAAAAGGCCATGGGATAAAACAAGAATTGAAAGAGAAAAGGAGATTTTAAGGAAGTTTGGGCTCAAAAATAAAAAGGAATTGTGGAGGGCCGAGGCAATGTTAAGAAAATACAGAAGGATGGCAAGAGATTTGGTTGCTAAAAAAGATAAGGAAAAAGAGAGAGAATTAATTGAAAAATTAAAACTCATGGGTATTTTGAAAGAGGGAAGCACCCTTACTGATGTTCTTGCTTTAACTGTAGAGGATATTCTTAATAGGAGATTACAAACAGTTGTTTATAAAATGGGCTTGGCGAATTCAATCAAACATGCAAGACAACTAATAGTTCATGGCCATATAAAAATTGGAGAAAGAAAAATAAGTTATCCAAGTTATGTTGTTTCAAAAGACGAAGAAAACAAAATAGGGAGATGAAGATGGAAGAAGAAAAAACAAAAAGATGGGGTGTTGCACACATATTATCTACTTCAAACAACACAATTGTTCACATCACAGATTTGACAGGAGCAGAAACAATAGCAAGATGTTCTGCTGGGATGATGACTGATAAAGACAGAGAGGGTGGAATGCCTTTCCCAGCAATGTTGGCTGCAAAAAAAGCTGCGGAAATCGCCATTTCAAAGGGAATAATTGGGGTTCATATCAGAGTCAGGGGGGCCGGTGGTTCGAAAAAAAGAGCTCCTGGACAGGGCGCACAACCGGCTATAAGAGCTTTGGCAAGGGCTGGGTTAAAAATTGGAATGATAGAAGATGTTACACCAATAATAACTGGGTATATGAGCCCAAAGGGCGGGAGGAGAGGAAGAAGGGTTTAATCTTTTAAAAACCAAAGTTAAGATGATTTAATGATGGTTAAAATTTTAAAGAAAGATGGAACGGGACTGAGTTTTTCTGTAGAAGGAATTACTCCTGGGTTCGCAAATGCATTGAGAAGGATAATGATTGGGGAAATTCCAACAATGGCAATAGAGTGGGT
>JAWCME010000026.1:0-3931 GCA_039091335.1 Candidatus Aenigmatarchaeota archaeon
AGGCCTTTCTTAAGCCCCTTCTCTATACCTTCTTTAAGTCCTTCCTTGAGTCCCTTCTCTATACCTTTCCTTAAACCTTTCCTAAAAAGCCTTGTCTTTGTCAAATCTATCTTCCCTATCTCCTCCATCTCCTTCTCTACCTCCTTCTCTTTCCCTACCAAAACTGATAGTATATATATCTTATTCACTAACTCCATTTGCTTCTGTCTTGACAAAAATCTATAACTCATTATCTTCTGA
Organism: Candidatus Aenigmatarchaeota archaeon; assembly: GCA_039091335.1. Taxonomy (GTDB): domain Archaea; phylum Aenigmatarchaeota; class Aenigmatarchaeia; order CG10238-14; family SCSR01; genus JAWCME01. The sequence continues at coordinate 241 of JAWCME010000026.1, forward strand.
AAGGTTTTCCTCACATCCGCTCCCTTACTCAAAATCCCAAGAGCGTTTATATGCGGATTCTTACTTTCTTGAAACTTCCTGAACGGTATCTTGGTTATGCCATAACTTTGAAACTATACTCAACTCTGCTAAATTGTGTCCTTTGAACAAATCTTGATGTAACTTTGTTCCCAACACATAAAACTATCTGCCAAATTTCGTAATCTTTATATCTTTTTTTCAGAAGAACAAAATATTCAAGCATTCTTAATGGGAACTCTTCCTGATACTGCAACTGTATTTCAAAATGAACTACAACTCTTTTCCGTTTTATAAATCCGATGTATATCTTATCAACTCTTCTCTCTCTTACTTCAGAGAGTTCAACATTCTGAACCCTTATTGATTTCAATTTTATTCCAAACAGAGATAAGATTTCTTTTTCCGAACCTTCTAATAACTTTTTTAAAGAAATATCATACCTTCCCATAAGATGATTTTACTTCTGATGAAAAGAATTCAGGATTAAGTAATTCCAAAAAAGTTTTTTCTTTTTTTATAAAAAAACTCGTCATAGAACATGAACACTTTAAATTTACAAAATGGAAATTATTTTTTTGAATTTACTTAATCTTGGAAAAAGGAGGGCTTAAATGAAACCATTTATAACAATAGCAACACCACATAGAGATATTCTTGAGGGAAGACTTACAATGGACATTTTTGCTGCAGACCTCTGGCAGGTTTTCAAGGGAGAAGCTCCCGATGAATATAAAGATCCGGATGTGTTTTTTAGAAAGACCTTCATGACCGCTGGATTAAAAAGTCTTCTGGATATTGCAGAAAAAAGATTGAAAGGAAAAGGTGGAGACCCAGTAATTCAGCTTCAGACACCATTTGGAGGCGGGAAAACCCATGCCTTAATTGCTCTTTACCATAAGGCAAGAGAATGGAACTCTAAAGTTATAGTAATTGATGGCACCGTTTTTAATCCAAACGAAAAGACTCTTTGGGAAGAAATGGAATTTCAATTAACAGTAAAGATAGAATCACTGAAAGGGAAAATTTCTCCTGGAAGAGAAAAACTTCAAGCTCTTTTTTCAAACAATCAACCCCTTTTGATTTTAATTGATGAATTATTAGAGTATGTAGTCAAAGCTTCAGGAATAAAAGTAGGAGATTCAAATCTTGCTTCTCAGACCCTTGCTTTTATTCAGGAACTTACAACGGCAGTAAAAGTTCTTGACAAATCTTTACTGATTCTTACCTTACCATCAAGTCTTCTTGAACACTATGATGAGAATGCAGAAAAAATTTTTCAGCAAATACAACACATAACAGGAAGAATGGAAAAAGTTTATACTCCAGTTCAAGATGAAGAAGTTTCCCAGGTTATAGTAAATAGATTATTTAGCGAGATTGATGAAAAAGGAGCAAATGACAATATCAATGAATTTTTAGCTTATGCGGAAAAAGAGAAAATTTTACCTGAAGGTATAGATAAATCTTATTACCGAGAAAAATTCAAGAAGAGTTTTCCTTTCCAACCTGAAGTGATAGATATTCTTTATAAAAGATGGGGAAGTTTTCCAAGTTTTCAGAGAACAAGAGGATTATTAAGAATTCTCGCTCTCGTTGTTTATTCTCTTAAAGATTCTAAAAATCCTTTTATAAGATTAGGAGATATTGATTTAAAAAATGAGGAAATAAGGCGAGAACTTATAAAACATATAGGGAACGAATTTGATAGTATTTTAGCAGCAGATATAACTTCGCCTGATTCTGGAGCTAAAAAAGTAGATAGAAGTCTTGGTAGTTCTTATTCACCTTTCTCCTTTGGTTCAAAATGTGCAACAACAATTTTTATGTATTCTTTTTCGGGGGGACACGAAACAGGAGGACACGAAAAAGGAGCGACAATTCAGGAATTAAAACTTTCCTGTGCAGAAACTTCTGCTCCAAGTAGCATAATTGTAGAAACAGTTCAAAAATTAAAAGACAATCTCTTTTACCTTTCTGATACTGGTTTCTTTTTCACCAATCAACCCAACCTGAATCGCATACTTTTGCAGAAAGCTGAAAGCATAGATGATAGAAATATCGAAAGCGAAGAAGAAAAAATTATTAAATATAGCTTCTCAAAAGCAAAGGAAAAATTTGATGTTTTTATTTGGCCAGATAAATCAAAGGATATTCCCGATACCAAAAAATTAAAACTTGTCATTTTAAAAGATTTTTCAGAAGAAAAAGCCAAAGAACTTTTAGAAAAATGTGGAGATAAACCAAGAGTTTATAGAAACACTCTTATATTCCTGTGTCCATCTAAAGAAGAGAGGATTAGTTTTGATAAATTTATCAGAAATAAAATCGCATGGCAATTAATAGAAAAAGATAAAAAACTCAGTCTTAATGATGAACAAAAAAAAGAAGTAAAAAATAAAGTTAAAGAGTTTGAAGAAGATGTAAAATCAAGGATTAGGAATCTCTATAGACTCATTGCTTTACCTTCAAAAGAAGAACTTGAAAAAATTGATTTGGGTATCCCAACTTATGGAAAGGAATGCCTATTAGATGAAGAAGTTTATAATAGATTGAAAAATGAAAAAATTTTTGAAAAATTGAGTGCTTTAACAATTAAGGAAAAGTATTTGAAAATTGATTTCGTAAGCACAAAAAATATCATTGAATCCTTTTACATAACACCAGGAGAAATCAGAATCCTCAGCGAAGAAGTTTTTAAAAATGCAATAAAGGAAGGAGTAAAACAAGGTTTATTTGGACTTGGAAGGTTAGAAAATGAAAAGCCTATTTGTAACTATTTTAAGGAAGATAGTTCGCCTGAAATATCAGAGAAAGAAGTTATTATTAAAGCCGAACTGTGTAGAAAGGAAGTTTCTGATAAAGCTGAAATCGCAAGTGAGCCTTCTCCCACGCATTCGGAAGAAAGAGTAACTCCAGAAAAGGTTGAAGTATCTACATTAAAGGAAGGATATAGCAGGATACATATTAAATTCTCTATACCACATGGGAAATTATCAGATGTTGGAAGGGTAATTAATTATATAAATTCAAAGTTCAGCAAAGTGGAAATAGTTATGGAAATATCAGCAGAGGGAGGCAAGATAAAAAAGGATGAATATGAGGATAAAATCAAAGAAGGGCTTATACAATCTGAAGTAAATGTTATTGAAGAAAACCTTGATTAAATGATATTGCTCGGTCGTAATCATCAAAGTTTAAAAATCTTCTCCACTTTCAATAGGTCTTATGTTAATTGACGCAAAAAATGCACTCTTCTTTCAAGGCTCTTTAGACCTGATATTTCCTCCATAACAATTTCCGTAACATTCAATATGTCAAATCACATATAATTTTCGCAGGCTAAAGCCTGCGGCTACCATTATTAAAATTCTCAATAATTTTCGCAGGCTGAAGCCTGCGGCTACCATTATTAAAATTCTCTCTAATTTTCGCAGGCTGAAGCCTGCGCCTACCATTGTTAAAATTCTCAATTGGTAGTCGCACCCTTTAGAGTGCGTTATATTATGTAAGCTGACAGAAATAATTAACTATTGAGTTATCAGATAAATTATTCATAGCGGAGTAATTGTGTCAATAGACTTTGAAAGAAAATGTATTACTTATGTCAATTAACATAAATCAATAATCAATCATATTCCAGAATACGGAAAAACACATCAGAAAAATCAAT
>JAWCME010000027.1:0-3415 GCA_039091335.1 Candidatus Aenigmatarchaeota archaeon
TATTTCTTTTTTCTTATCCACTTCAGTTTGCTTGGGGCTTTCTTTTGCATGAAAAATTTTTCACATTTTGAGCTACAAAAATAAAAAATTTCTCCAGTAACTTTAACAAACATTTTGCCCTTGCTTTCGACGAAAGGTTTATCACAAAAAGAACATTTCATAAAATTACCTTTTATCTAGTTTCGTTGCAACATCCATCTCGGTTTCTCTTAGCATTAAAATATCACCAACCCTAACGGGCCCCAAGACATTTCTTGTCAATATTTTCCCCTTATCAGGGCCTTCCAAAACCTTACATCTAACTTGTGTTACCCCACGTACGCTACTCTTTCCCAATACTTGTAAAACTTCAGCAGGAAAAGATTTTTCGAGCATTCAATCACTTTTGAAGAGTTTCTATTTTTTCTATAATTTCTTTTAAAGCTTCTCTAGCTTCTCCAGCTTCTATTATGCATGCAGCAGCACAAGCAACATCTATTCCAACAGCCCTTCCAATCTCTTGCTTGCTTGAAACATATCCATAAGGAATTTTTTTCTCATCACAAAGCACGGGAAGATGCATCACTATTTCTTCTGGTTCAACGTCTTCAGCTATTATTACAAACTTTGCTATGCCCCTTTCTACAGCTTTTGTTGTTTCGTTCATCCCCTTCTTAATTTTTCCACTGTTTTTTGCCAACTCTAGAGCTTGTAATATCTTTGCTTTCAAGTCTTTGGGTACATCAAACTTTACATAAGCCTTTACCATAATTTCACCCTATAACTTTATTTGTGAGTGTAATATAAAACTATATCTTTATATTCTTTTTCTACCCTAGCAAACCCAACTCTAGGCATTTGAATAATTTGATTTTTTTTTATTTTTTTCATTTCTGGTTCGCCAACCGCACCAACAATTTCACCGTTTGGCATCACAATTTTAATTTTTAAATTTGGTTCTGAACACCAATGGATTTTAGGTGTTGTCAAGGAAATTTCTTTAGATATGAAAGTTGATTCAGAATCAATTTTTATGGTTGCAAAATACATCAACCCTACTTCTTTATCCTTATATCTCTTGAAATCTTCTCTTTCAATAAAAATTTTTTTTATGTTTATAGGAATTTTCCTGAAACCCCTTTCAGGAAAATCAGGATGTAGACCAATTTTCACTTCTTTTACATCACACTCGTTTTTTAAGGCTATTTTTAATGGGTTTAAAACAACCATGTACCTATTTGCTATCGGGTCTATAACCTTTCTATTTTCAGCCTCCAAAACACTCCAAGATACAGTTCCTCCGGCTTTGGATATTCCTGTCAACAAAATAAAGTTTTTTATTGCTTCGGGGACGAACCCCCTTTTTCTTAAGGCTATGAGTGTAGTAAGTCTGGGGTCATCCCAGCCAAGCAACTTACCTTTTCTAATCATTTCACGAATTATTCTTCCAGAAGCAGGTGCACCCCTTAAATTGAGTCTACCAAATTCAAAAGTTTTTGATAATTTGAATCCAAACAGACCCTGAATATAATGCTGTAGTTCTTTTCTTATTTCAAACTCTTTACTCCTTAGCCTATGTGTCACACCTTCCCAACCATCCATCATGGCAGTTCCAAAATCGTAAGTTGGCCAAACACGATACTTCTTTCCAGTTCTTGGGTGAGGGGTTTCAACAATCCTCATTATAGAAGGATCTCTCATTGTGGTATTCACATGCTTCATATCAATTTTAAGCCTCACGACAGCTGCTTTTTCTCCAAATTCCTTTCTCATTTTTTCCCACAGCTCAAGATTTTCTTTTATGTTTTGTGTTCTATGCTTGCATTCTTTCCCAAGAGCCCTGTTTTTCCTAATAGTTCCGATTTTGCATAGACAAACATAGGCATTGCCTTCAGAAATCAATTTTCTAACCGCTTCATAGAAATTTTCCATTCTTTTGGAGGCATAGTCTATTTCATCCCACTTTATTCCAAGCCATCTCATACCATCGATTATTGCTTTGTAATATTCTTTTTTAACAGTTTCCGGGTTTGTGTCTTCAAACCTTAAAATGAATTTCCCCCCATATTTTTTCGCATAAAGAAAATTTAGAAAAGCCGCTTTCGCATGACCAATATGAGGGTATTTGCTAGGTTCTGGGGGGAAAGCAGTCACAACTTTTCCAAAAACAGCTTCTGGGAGATCGGGTAATTCAAACCCACTAGTTTTTTTCTTTTCAATTTTTATCCCCAAACCCTCTAATCTCTTTTTCTGTTCTTCTAATGGTAGAGAATTTATTTCATCAACAATTCTTTTAGTTTCTCCCACCACTTCTTTTATAACATTTTTTAAATCTGGTCTTTCTGCTATAACTTTTTTTATTACTGCTTGAACTTCGGCTTTACCATCATGTTCAACTGCATTCACCAAAGCACATTTGAATATTGTTTATTTCATTTCTTTCATATTATCCAATTTCAGTTATAGATTAATAAATTATAATAGAAGCATAACCAACTACAGAATTGAATTCTCCAGTAACATCACCAGAAGTCGCATACTTGAGCAAATCTGCTTTTTTTGCTCCGAGTTCTTTTGCAGCGACAATAGCCGAAGCTATTCCACCAAACCCACAGACACTTGCATTTTTTTCTACTATTTTCTCAAAAAACCTTTTTTCATTCAATTTTTTGATTTCCTCGATTAGCTCCAAATCTATCTTCTTTGCTGTTTTTTGTGGAACATAATGTGAAAAATCGGAGCTAGCAAGAATTATCCACTTCTCTTTCTCTTTCTTTACAATTTCTGCAATAGCTTTTCCTATTGTTTTACAGTTTTCTAAGAGAACATCATCAGCAAATTCATTCAACACCAGAATTGGTACAAACTTGAAGTCTCCACCATATCTATATTGTAAAAAAGGGAGTTGAACTTCAATTGAATGTTCATGTTGATGAGCTACAACATCATGTTCAATTATTTTACTTTCTTTCAAAATTTTTTCAGCAACTTCATCTTGAATAGCAACTTCACCAAAAGGAGTTTTCCACAAGCCATTTTTCATCAATGCAAATTGAGAACCAACACCACTATGGTTCGACCCGATGATGATATAGTTTGCTTTTCCTATTCTAGAGTAAACCCAGGCTGCTATTGGTCCAGAATAAATGTAGCCAGCATGTGGAACAACTGCCGCGATAAATTCTTGTTTTTTAAATCCCTTTGGTCCAAGTTCGTGTGAAAAAGATTCAGAAATCTGTTTTTTTAAATCTTCGGCATTGTAACTGTAAAAAACCCCAGCCACGGCAGGTTGTCTAATCAACAACATAATCATCAAATTATTGGTTTTATTAAGATTAATTATTTTTTAATCAACCATTGGGCCCAAACAAACTTTTAAAGCATAAATATGAGTAAAGAATATATTTTTTCAGGGTGTGAAACATATTATGAAAGA
>JAWCME010000028.1:0-3403 GCA_039091335.1 Candidatus Aenigmatarchaeota archaeon
GCTTGTGAAGGGAATCCGAGATTTTTAGAAAGAATTTTTACAGAAAGGGAAAGAGAATACTGTTTTAAATTCAACAATCCTTACGAGCATCTTGCAGTAAGATTTGCAGGAAAAGAGGCGGCTTTTAAAGCTTTAGGACACAGGATTAGCTGGAAGGATGTTGAAATTTTAAATGAAGCTTCAGGAAAACCAAATGTCTTCATAAAAAATCTTGATAAAGATATCTCCGTCCAAATCTCTCTTTCCCACAACAGAGACCTTGCAGGAGCCATTGTGATTTTGGAGAAGGGGTGAAAGAGATAAGAATTGTTGCTACACATTCACAGCTTATAAAAATCATGCTTAAGAGGGAGTCATGTGAATGCAGAAATAAAACTTTATATGCTGTATTAAAATAGTTTTTGTTAGCAATATACATAATAATCTATTTCTTAAACTTGTTTAAGTATTCTATGCCTTTTTCAGATATTTCCCAAACTCCATGGGGTGAATCTGAACGCAAAAGCCCTTCTTGTTTCAGATGGTATCTCGCCCACGCAACATTCTTTTTCCATCTTATACCACCGCTGCTCAAAACTTGAAGATCTATATCTTTAAATTCATTGCCCATACGTTGCTCTACAATCTCATAAACCTCTTGAACAGTAGCTTTCCCCCCTTTTTCTAATAAAGCTTCTAAAATTAGAATACGATATTCTTTCGCAGGAATACCTCCATAAACTCTAGTAGCTTTTGGTATTGGCTCTTCTCTCATTCCCAAAGATGACATCATTTCTGTAATACTTTGTTCATAACTTTTTTCTTTTCTTACGAGCTCTTCTGTGCTCTTTTGTTCTGGTTCAAGTTTATCTAATCCGAGAATTCTTCTCAATACTGTATTAGGAGTGTCTTCAAATGGCTTCGCTAACTTCTGTAATTCTCGGTATACTTCCTCGTCAATCTCAATTTTTTTCATCTTTGTAACCTTTTTTGTTTTTTCTTGATAGATATCCTTTTTCAAAAGTGGCAACATAACTGACAAAAGATCTTGCAGGATCAATCTGTGTTACATTTGGATAATTAATTCTAAATCGCTTACATCGCAAAATAATTTTTTCAGAAATCCCCACATCTCTGATCAGTGACTTTGTAAGATTCTCCGTAAACAAAGTAGAGTTATTTTTATTATTTTCGATGAAACTCACAATTTTGTCTCCAACTTCCCAATATAACAATACTCTCCCCTCTTTTTGTTTTTGAGAACGAATTGCATACAAGATAGTTCTTAAACAAGTGATTAAATATAGGTACTTTCTTTCAAATTTCAATAATTCCTCTTCAAGCCACTTGGCGTCAAAACTTTTGTCAAGTATAACGTTCATAGGCACAGTAGCTTTTAATTTTTCCTTCCCTTTGGGGTCTCTAACCAATTTCATTTCCACAGGTATTCTTACTTTTGCCTTCATTCTCGTTCACCCCATAGTCTAAAAAATTTCTGCTGAATCTCAAATACTTTGTAATAAGAAGGTTCCGGCTCTCTTTCCAAGCTAAATTTAATAAGTTCCATAATTACACATTTGAGTACGTGATAATTTAATAAATTATACATTTTTGCTTTTCCGTATGCTGGATGCGATTTATTAACACTTACAGTTTCCCCATCAAACCATGCTTCTTGTTCCAAATCGGGTCTTTCAGCCCCAGCTATTTTTACGCCGCCTCTGATAATTCTGGTTTTAGGTATAGCAGGGATATCTTGCCCTGGTTCATGTGTTGGCGCCTTTCCTATTTCATCTCCAGGATAAATAGGAACTCCTTCACCTGGAGTTTCGCCACCTCTGGTTCCGGGAACTTTTTGAATCCCGTCTTCCATTTTCCTCATTTCACCTTCTACATCTTGTATCGCCACATCTTTTTGAATACTACCACCAAAAAAAGAAAGCTCTTGAAGATTTTTTAATATAGAATTTATCTCTTTTTCCAAGTTGATATAATCTAATTCTCTTTTTGCTGTTTTTTCCAAAAGTCCGATTTCTTCAAGCCATTTTGAAAATTCACTTTGCGCTTTCTTAAAAAATCCTTCCCATGTTTTATTCCCGGCTTGAAATCTGCATTTGTCTGTAGTTACAGCTTCGATTAAAAATGGTGCTTCAATCCAGCCTACTATTTTTTCTTTTTCCTTTGGCTCCTTTTTAAAGTAAGTCCGTTCAACCACTTTCCCATATGTGCAGACCATAATGCCGGGAAGCAAGACACTTGTATTTTTCATTCTACCAATCATACCGATTGCTTTTGGCTGACGATATATAGAAATTACTATATCTTTTTTCTCTTCAAGAGCATCTACAATTGACGAATCTAAAATTATTTCCTTATTATTCAACAAAATCTTTATCCCATCTTTATAAAAAATTTTGTAAGCTTCCTTTAGTTTAGGATCAATTAATGGGAAGTAATGTTCTACCACAAAGCTTTTTATTAATTCTTCCTCATAAAAATCTACACTTTCCTTATTTAAGTAAAGAGTAACTTTTGTTCCAAAATTATCAAGAGTTACAAGCTCACCATTAATAATTTTATATGGGGCTTCATTACCTTTTAGAAACCATTCTGAATATCCACAGTAGTTGGTTGACCAAGTTTCAGTTAAGACTTTTTTACAGAAATTTAAAGCAAGCTTTGCACCTTGACCAGCGAACCCAATACCTTCTCCTCTTGTTTTGGTTGAAGCAGCAAAATCATGATATTCCCGAAACTGCCTATTATCCATTCCTAAGCCATTATCTTTCACGCTTAAAATCCCTTGTTGTTTATCTAATATTATTTCTATTAAAGAAGCTTTGGCATCGAGAGAATTTGCTATCAGTTCAATAATTGCGGCAATTTGAGGTTTGAAAGGATATTGGTCTGAAATATTTTGAACAAGGCGTTTTACATTAACTCCACTTTTACCTTCGTAATAATGATTCATTTCTATTCCTTTTAATTTTACTCATCCAAAGTTCCCATGTCAAGCATTCCAAAGCTTTTTGTCAGAAAGTGTTTTATTACTTTGGCAGTTGTGATTTTAGAGAGAAGGAGTTTTTATCATGCTTAAAATTTTCAAGCTCTTTCATTTGCTCCTTAATATACTCCAGAAAACTCAATCCCTTTTGCTTTGCTTCTTCTGAAAGAATTTTCCTTGCTATATGGATTTGTTGAAGGGCGATGTCCCCGGGAAACTCCTTTTCAACTTCTTTTTTTATTTCTTCTATCTTTTCTTTCTCTATCATTTTCCCCCTCCTTATAATAGTTCTGCAGGGGTAATGATTTCCACCTGCTTTAGCTCTCTTAAACTATTTACCATTCTTACTACATTCTTTGTTTTTTTCTTTCAGGATTTTTCTCATCAAATATGCTGATATTACAGATGTATCTAAGTAGA
>JAWCME010000029.1:0-2785 GCA_039091335.1 Candidatus Aenigmatarchaeota archaeon
TAAGTATTTTTATCAAAACTTTTAGCACAGATTCTGCAGATTTAGGATCAGGAATTATGGGAAAACCCAGAGTTTCTCCGAGCAAACAAACTCCTTTTATTCCACGAACTCTTCCCATGCCAACAAGTAGACCGGATGCTCCTACGATCGTTCCAACCTTAGAACCAGCCTCAAAATCAATTCCATATTTCTTATATTTTTCTATCAACTCATTATCACTAACAGCTCCGATAACTTTTGGAGTTGTAGTGATTTCACCAACACTTAAACCAGCAAGTGTAATCATTTCTTTGCAACCAAACCCAGATATGTAATCTAAAATTGTCTCAACGATTTCGTAATGTCCCTCTGGATTAATGCTTTGGGAGTCACCAATCAATATTATCAAATCCCTCTGATTTTTTTCTTTCGCCTTCCAATAATAGAATTCATTCTTCAGGACATGAACAGCAGAAGTTTGGTGCAGCAAAACAAACGGCATAAAGTGTGAAGAAAATAACTCAGCAAACTTTTTAGCCTTTAACTCTTCTGCCAGATAGCCAGCAGCAATTCTACCAACATTTCCCACACCAGGCAGTCCTTCTACGAATAAAGGATTTTTCAATTTCGGCCTTTCAAATTCAATTATTTTTGTTGTCATATAATCATAAATTTGTTGTTGTTTGAATATATTTAAAGTTAACAATTTATTTCTTGGACGAACTTTCTCCTATATCTTCCATACCTATCTTGTGGAGAAAAACTTGGTGGTAAAGGGCTAACAGTTCTTTCACCGCATTTAGAGCATATTTCCTTAAAAGTATATTTTTTGCAAAAAGGGCATTTTCTCATTTTCATTCTATCAGCTTGTATTTCCCCTCTCCTTCAAAATTTTTTATCTGTTTCACAACTTCTTCCAAACTTTCTATCATTCTCTTTTTTGCTAGCTTAGGATCTTTTCCAGAAAGCTCTACGCGATACTTTGGAGCAGAAATGTATTTTACAGTAAAACCATTTTTCTCCAAACTATGAAGAATTTCTTTGATTTTTTCTATTCCATTTCCAGCAAAACTCTTTAACTCGACATCAGCTTTTATTGTTGTTTCTTTTTCTTGAAAACTGGCTTCTGCAATCTTTGCTATGGTGGCTGCCCACTTTTCTGGAACACCATGTTTAATAAGATTTTCACTTCCTTTTTTTGCTTCTTCAAAAGCAACGAATAGCTCACCGAATTTTTCCTGCAAAAGAAAGCCAACTTCCTCATACGCTTGCTCAAGATTTTTTCCAAGTTCTTTTGCTGCTTGTTCAAGCATCTTTTCTGCTCTCTGTTCTCTCCTGAAGATGTTCATCTTATCTTTTTCCTCATCTTTGCTTACTCTCTTCAAGCTCAAATTTACAAAATTTTTCTGGTAATCTATTTTCACAACTTTAGCTACGCATTGTTTATTTATTTTAACATATTCCCTTATGTCGTGAACCCATTTGCCACTAACCTCTGAGATGTGAATCATTCCTTCTACTCCAGGATATTCTTCTAACTCACACCAAGCAGCATAAGGAGTAATCCTTTTCACATTACACACTACTAATTCTCCCCATTCCGGTAATCCTTTTCTTTTCGGCATTTTTATCTGTATTAGATTAGAAGAAATAAGTTAAAAAAGTTAATATAATTTTTTTGTTAGGAGTAATTCAAATCAGTATTAGAATTATGCGTGTTGCGGATGTGGAATTAAAATATGCGTGTTGCGGATGCGGATTATGGGGATTAAATGATTGAAATAGATGGGTCTATGGGATATGGGCAACTATTGCGAACGAGTGTAGCGCTATCTGCGTTAACACTTAAACCAATTAAAATATTTAACATAAGAGAAGGAAGGCCAAAGCCAGGTTTAGCTGCTCAGCATCTTATGGGAGTTAAAACTGCTGGCGAGTTTTGCAATGCAGAAATAAAAGGTTTGGAATTAGGCTCAACAGAAATTGAGTTTATTCCAAAAAGTTTTAGTGTTACTGATAGAAAAATAGACATAGGAACAGCTGGTCAAATCTCCTTGCTTCTTCAAACACTTACTCCTTTATTAATTTTTTCCATTAAGGAAGTTACTCTAGATATTACTGGAGGAACCGCTGGCTTAGGAGCACCTACTATTCAATTTGTAAAATATGTTACATTTCCTTTGTTGAGCAAATTAAACATCCCATTACCAGAAATAGAAATAATTAGAGAAGGTTTTTATCCCCGTGGTGGAGGGAGAATTAAAATAAAATTTAAACCAGTTAAGAAATTAAACGCCATTAACTTAACTAACCCTGGAAAAATAGAAAAAATAAAGGGTATATCTATTGCTGGTTCATTACCAGAACATATTGCAACTAGACAGGCAGAATCAGCAAGGAAATATTTAGAAGAAAGAAACTTCAAAGATGTGGAAATAAAATCTGAGATTGTTGAAACTTATTCACAAGGAACTTCTATTACCCTGTGGGCAGAATGCGAGAATACGGTCATTGGTTCTGACTATATTGGAAAAAGAGGGGTAAGAGCTGAAACTATTGGAGAAGAATGTGCAAAGGGATTGGTTAGGAGTTTAAAGTCTGATGCTGCTTTAGACAAATTCATGTCAGATCAAATTTTGATATTTTTAGCTTTAGCAGAAGGAAATAGTGAAGTAAAGGTTGAAGAGATAACTGAACACTGCATAACAAATATGAGAGTATGTGAACAAATACTTGGAGTTAAGTTTAAAGTTGATGAAAAGAGTAAAAGAATAGAAGTCGAGGGTATTGGTTTAGAAAATAAATA
>JAWCME010000003.1:0-38295 GCA_039091335.1 Candidatus Aenigmatarchaeota archaeon
ACCGCTAATGGTTTAAATGAACAAGCAAAAGGTGTTGCACCAGATGCTAAAATATGGATGGCAAAGGTTTGTGATTATTCTGGCTCTTGTTACAGTAGCGACATAGCTGCAGCAATAGAATATGTTGTTAATAACAAGATAGCTAAAGTGATGAGCATAAGCTTAGGTGGAGGTGGTACTACAAAAGCAAACTGTGATTCAAATTATCTTGCCCAAAAAGTTAATTGGGCTGTTAGCAATGGTGTTACTGTAGTTGCAGCAGCAGGAAATACCGCAGGAAAAGTTGCTTCGCCAGCATGTGCTTCTAAAGCCATAGCAGTAGGGGCTGTTAACAAAAAAGACAAAAGGCCAAACTGGTCTGGCTCTGGTCCAGCTTTGGATATAGTTGCCCCTGGTGTTGATATTTATTCAACTCTACCAAACGATAACTATGCTTCTTGGTCTGGAACTTCAATGGCAACACCACATGTTTCAGCTGTTATAGCTCTGCTCTTACAAGCAAATCCAAACTTGACAGACAGCCAAATAAAAAATGCCCTATATAAAACTGCAAAAGACTTGGGTTTAAAAGGATGGGACAGATACTATGGCTGGGGAAGAATTGATGCTTATGCTGCTTTGAATTATGTTTTGGCAGCTTAGGTTCAATCTTGTGCTTCAAACAAAAACATTTCAAGATAACTATCTTTCATTTAAACCATACATCTTTTTCTATTCTGGAAAGTTTTATGGATAGTTGTCAGGACAAGAAAGAATTGAAATAGCGTTAGTTCAAATCCTAAACATAAATTATTTTTGTTTTCCATATTTCTTCCAATATTTTTTCAAGTGATTTTTTGTTTATTTCCTTTATGTCTATAATCCTTCCAACTCTTTTTTCCTCTATTTTTTTGTCTATTTTTTCACTCAAAAGCTTCTTTATAGTTATTCCAGTTCCTCCGAAGAATACGTAATCAAGCCTTTCTATATAAGGTTCAAATTTTTTCAATTCATTTCTAACCCCCTTCAAAAAATTTTCAACCTCTAATTTCCTAATCCTACCAAACCTTGCAGCGCTTGAACCCCCCTTCTTCTGTTTTGCTGTTACAAATCTACTTCCACATTTTGATAAAATTAGCTTATCCCCATCAAAAATTCCGATTGCATAATCCCCTATTCTAACAAGTATTACACCAATTAAGTATTTTTTTGTAAAAATTTCTTTTAGTTGTTCTACTCTGAATTTTTTATCTACATAAAATTCTTCTTTTATCGGAATTGGAGGAACTATTATTATGTTTTTTTCTAACTTACTCCAGTAAAAAACTATGGCTTCATTGTTCATCAAAATTTTTTCTAAAACAATTCTAATTTCTTCCGGAATTTTTTGTGAAATGGTGTCCCTCTTTTTAATGTAGGCTGATATCAATTCATCGGCTTCACCTTCATAACTTTCCAATTCTTTGATTAATTTAAGCATAGAACTTTTTCTTAAAATCTTTTCTTCCATCGTCCCACCATTTCGTCTAGAAAAATTATTTAGCAATTTTTTCAAGCATCTTCTTTATTTCTTCGCTGCTTTTTCCAAAGTATCTTTCAAATCCTTGGGTTGTTGTGATTATTTTTGTTCTTCCATGCTTTTCTGTTTTTATTAGCCCCTTTTCCTCTAATGCTCTAACATAGCCATAGGTTTTGTTACCTTGGTATTTTACTATAGTAGATTGTTTTATTGGCTGTTTTACAGCAACTATTGCCAAAGTCCTCATCATACCATTGCCTATATCTGCAAGTGGTGCCAACTTTGCTACTTTTTCTCTGTATTCTGCCTTTACCCTAAATTCATATCCTTCTGAGGTTTCTACGAGCTCTATTCCCCTTTCTTCCTTAGACAAATCTTGTTTAATTTGAAGGAGAATTGATTTAATTTCTTCTTCGTTAATTCCAGATATATCTGAAAGTCTTTCTATGCCCAATGGTTTATCTGAAACAAAAAGTGCTGCTTCTATCAATGCCCTTTTGTTCATTAATTATATTTATCTTGAAAAAAATAATATTTTCAACATTTATTTTCTTTGTTTACCAAAATCACAACCGCAAATTAAACAATACTCATAGTTTCTCTTATTAAATCTTATGATTGATTCTCAGCATTCTGCTTAAGTATGTATATTTCTTTGAAAAACTCCTTTTGTTCGGTTTTTATTTTCTCCTTTTGTTCAAGATGGAGCAATGGAACAAAATGCCCAACTATTTGATCTCTGTTCCATTCTTCGACTATTTGTTTGAATTCAATCCTATCCTGCTTTAGTTTTTTCATTAATTCTTCAATTTCCATCATCACATTATTAATTCTTTTAGTTATATCTTCTTCCACACCGACTTCGGCTTGAAGTTTTACTTTCCAAGAAATTTTTCTTTCGATTTTTCTTTCCCTCACAGCCAATGCTTTTTTAAGTGCATTTATTAGTTCTTCCAAAGTAACTTGTCTTTTTGGAATCCTTCTCATAGGAATTCCAAGCTTTATTAGATTTGGATTTATTCCCAAATCCTCGAATACTCCTTTCTCCTCAATTTTCTCAAAAGTTTCTTCTTCCTCGAATAGAGAAAGATAATCTGCCTTAAGCTTTAAAAGTACAACAGCAACAAAAACTATTTTTGCGGGTATTCTGAAGTCTAGCTCTTCAACTTTATTAATATACGCTAAAAAACTGTTTGTTAATTTGATTAAATCTATGTTCCATGGGTCAAGGTTCTCGATGCTTACTATATGATAAATTACCTCTTCCCAACTTTCTTTTTTTATAATAAGCTGGAGTATATTTTCTTCTTGCTCCATTCAATCAGCTTGGGGGCATTTCTAAACTAAGTATTTTTGACTCTGATTTTTCCATTGTAACACCATATATTACATCACCATACTTTATCATTTGCTCGTTGTGTGTTATTATCAAAAACTGTGCATCCTTAGAAAGTGATTTTATAAGTTCTGCAACCTTTTTTGTATTCTCTTTATCCAAGGCTGCATCTACTTCATCAAGAATGTAGAAGGGTGCGGGCTTAAATTGTTGAATCGCAAAAAGAAATGCAAGAGCAGTCAAACTCTTTTCTCCTCCAGAAAGAGAGTCTATGTTTGTTAGTGTTTTTCCTCCGGGGTTTGCTTGAATTATTAACCCAGAGTCTAAATTAAGGGGGTCTTCCAACTCCAGGCTTGCATTTCCATTTGTCATCCTATTAAACACTTCGTTGAATTGTTTGCTAACTTCTTTTAAACAGTTATTAAATACTTCCATTCTTTTTTCCTCTATTTTTTGTATCATGTCTAAAACTGCTTTTTTCTCTTCAAGTATTTTCTCATATTTTTCTTTGTAATTGTCAAACTCTGATTTGAATTTTTCATATTGCTCTATTGCCTTAAAGTTTACTGGACCAAGAGACAAAAGCCCTTGCTGAACTTCCTTTGTTTCTTGTTCCAAAACCCTTATACTTTTATCCATCGGCTCAACACCCTCATACTGAAGTAGTTCAATTTTTAAATTTTCCAATTCGGTTTCAATCTTTGCTTTTTGTATTTTTAGTCTACCAACTTCTGTCTGAAGCTTATACATTCTTTCATAGATATTCTTTCTTTCAATCTTAAGTTTCTCCAACTCTGTTTCTGCCCCAAAGTTAAATTTTTTAAAATCCAAAAATTCTTTTGTTTTTTCCACCTTAGAATATTCTTCCAGTTTTCTTTTAGCTTCCTCATTCTCTTTTCTAATCCTTTCTATTTCTTTTTCAAGTGCTTCCTTTGTCTTTATATATTCTTCAATTTTATCTCTTCCAAATTGTCTTATCTTTTCTCTTATCAAATATCCCCCAGTCATCGCTCCACTTCTTTCTATCAAATCTCCGTCTAAAGTTACCATCCTTACTTTTCCAATTCCTATCGTTCTTGCAACTTCTAAGTCCTTTACAATAAGCGTGTTTCCAAGAACAAATTCAATAGCAGGTAAAAACTTTTTATCAAATTTAACAAGTTTTGATGCTATTCCAAGCACTCCGTTTTTCTTCAACATTTCCTTTTCTTTCAGCTCCCTTGGTTTAATTTTATTAAGTGGTAAAAATGTTGCTCTTCCTATCTTCTCTCTTTTTAAAAACTCTATGCAAAATTTTGCGGTTTCTTCGTTGTCTACCACTATATCATTCAAATGTTGTCCCGCTGCAATTTCTATTGCAATCCTGTATTTTTCCGGAACCTTTATTATGCCCGCAATCGTACCAAAAACTCCCTTTAAATTTTGTTTAATTATTTCGTTCACACTTCTTGAAAACCTTTCTTTTATATCTGTTTCTATATCATTTATCTCCTGAATTCTTTTTATTAGCTCATCAAGCCTTTCTATTTCCTTCTTGTTGAATTCAATTTTTGTTTCATTGGTCGAGATATTTATTCTTAGAAGTGATGCCTTCCTATCGACCTCTATCAAGTCTGAAAAATTTGAAAACTTTTCTAAAAATTCTTTTACCTTTTTTTCAGTTTCTTCTAGTCTATTTTCAATCTCCTTTGCTTTTTTTTCAAATTCCAATAATTCATTTTCTTTCTTTTGTATCTCTTCTTCTATTGTTTTTAAATTTTTTTCAAACTCACAATATCTTTTATGAGCTAAGGATGCCTTCAAGATTATAAGCTGTCTTTGAAGGTTTTGATATTTGAGTGCTGCATTCCTTTCCTCCTCCAGTCTTTTGAAAGTATCATATCTTTCGGATATTATTATTTCTGCTTCCCTGAGTCTTGCGTCTACAGCCTCCAAATCCTTTTTTGCCTTTTCCCTCTTTTCATTGTACTCCGCTATTCCGGAGATTTCGTCTATTATTTGTCTTCTTTCTATCGGGTTCATTTCAATTATGTTTGTCACATCACCTTGCAGTATTATGTTATGACCGTCTGGATAAATCCTTGCAGCCGATAAAAGTTCTAGAACCTTTTCTCTTGTTGTAGTCTTACCCTGAATTTTATATACACAAACCCCCTTTCTATTCACTTTTCTTGTGATTGAAACCTCCTGATCGTCAAAAGGAAATATTTTGTTCGAATTATCGAGATATAACACTACAGAGGCGTATTGTGCTGGTGAACTCCCGTCGCCTCCATGATATATAAGTTCATGAAGTCTTTCTGCTCTTAAAGATTTGGCAGAAGTTCTACCTAGAACAAAGCAGATGGCGTCGCATAGATTAGATTTTGGCCTCAGTTTAACCCCTGAGCTTACCAACACCGTTCGGACCACAAACTATGTTAACGCCATTGGTAAGAGGGATAGATATTCTTTTGTTAAAGCTTTTAAACCCCTGCAATACTATCCTCAATATCGATGTTTTCAATAAATCACCTTCCTATATTAATATATTAATTTTTTCAATTAAATCAGAATGTAAATTTAGTTGAAATTTAAAGTTTATTTTTCTTTTAAATCTACCATGCTCAAAATTGCTAGAATTAAATTTTTTATTTAAAAACTTATTTTTAACTATGCCTGCAAATCTCCCTAGGGAATGGTTTATTTTGGAAGAAGAAATGAGAAATACTAAAAGCATTCAAGAAAAAATAGAAAAATTAGAAAGGCTTATTGCACTTACACCCAAGCATAAGGGAACTGAAAATTTAAGAGCGCAGTTGAACAAAAGATTGGCTAAGTTGAGAAATGAGATGGAAAAGAGTAGCAGGAAAGAGCACATAAAAAGTAAATTTGAAAAAAATGGTGATGTTTTGGTTTCTATACTCGGATTTACTCAAATAGGAAAAAGTACCTTGTTAAAAAATTTAACAAACGCCTCTGTAGAAATAAGTAACAAACCTTATACAACAAAGGAAATTGAAAGTGGAATATGCAAATGGAATGGTGTAAGCATTCAGTTTGTCGAAATACCATCGTTTTTTCTTAAAAGGCACTTAGCTGTAGCAAAAACTTCTGATTTGTTGGTATTGCTGGTAAGAGACGAAGAAGATTTAAAAAAATTAGAATATATTTTAAATGAAAATAATTTTGCAGAGAAGAAAAAAATAGTTTTATTTAGCAATTTTCTAAAAAATTTGTTTGAAGTAAAGGATTTTTCTGAATTTTTGAATAAAATCTTAGAAGAAGTAAATGTTTTTAGAATTTTTACAAAGCCACCAAAAAAAGAAGTTAGTAAGGATGCGCTAGTTTTTAAACTAAAACCAAAAGTTAGAGATGTTTTGAAAAGAATAAATGAAAGTTTTCTTGAAACCTTTAAATTTGCAAAAGTTTTTAGGAAAAAAGAAATTAAACGGGTTGGTCTGGATTATGAGCTTGAAGACGGAGATATCATTGAAGTTCATGCTTAGTTTTTTTTAAACATGCAATAAGTCTTTATGGGCTCGGCGGGATTTGAACCCGCGACCATTCCCCCTTATCGAACGGGTTGCTTCCTGGTATCAAAGCTTTTAATAGATAAAAGCTTCAGCTAGTTCCGCTGCTTTCGGCTACATTTCATCTACCATGCTGAGCTACGAGCCCTCATTTTTTTTAGCAATTCCTTACATTTATCTTTTATCTTTTTATCGACTTTAATAAAAGCTATTCCTTTGTTTGGCAAACCGTAAACTATATTTGTTCCTATTCTTGATTTTAATGCAAAAGCAAAAGTTGCTAAATCTTCTTCACCCCTCACAAATATTTTAAACCTTCCTTTATCATCTAAAACTTTACTAACAACTTCGAGTAATTTTTTAGATATACATCTAGGAGGATTTTTAACCACAATTTTTTTAGCTTTATATTTTTCAATTTTTTTCAGCATTTTTTTACTTGTTTTTTTCCTTCCAATAATCCCATCATAAACTAAAATGTCTGGCTTAATTCCTAAAACTAATGCTTCATAACTTACCATATCACCAACAACTACAAGTTTGCCAGAAAATTCGATTTTGCTTAAAGAATTAAGTACTTTACCATAAATTTTTCTAAATTCTGGTTTTATTTTTTCGGTCAAAACTAAATCCAACTTTACTACCTTTTTCTATTTCTTCTAAAATTGTGGGTTTGCCAAGAATACTTTTTTATTTTTGAGCTTTTTCCATAGCCACAAGCGCTACAAACTTTACTTTTTACATTAAAGCTACGCCTTCCACACCTTTTGTGTTTAGCTAAACTAATCTACACAAGGTGTGGACAGGTTTCCTTCTTTTACCCATTGAAGGCGTTCCTTTTGCCATGTTTTCCACTAACTACTTTTTATATTTGATTTTTATAATAGTTTTGCATGTTTAAAATTTCAAATTCCTTTAAGATTTTATTCGCTCTTTCCAGGTCATCTTTTGTATCTATATCGAAAAATTCGTTTGTAGGCATAGATATTGGTACAAACACCTTATTCTTGGATTTTTCAATTATTTCATTTAGATCTTTTTTCGGACCACAATTTTCAAAAATCTTCTTTTTATATATTCCACACAGCGTTTCATACTTATTTAATCCCCAAAAGTAGAGTATACAATCTACCATCTCTTTCGTCCTAGGTAAGAGCTCTCTTATTGTCCTATCCTGAACAAAAGGCATGTCGCACGCCAAAAGAAAGAAGTAATCGTTTTTAATATGTTTTATCCCTTCCTTTATTCCTGCTACAGGAGAAAAAACCCTTTTGTTATCGGCAATAACCTTTACATTTTTCGAATATTTTCTAACTTCTTCTATAACTTTTTCTCTTTCTTCTCTATTTTTTACAACAACCACAATATCAGAAAAAAAATTTTTTGCAACAAACAAAGAATATGCTATTAATGCTTTTTTGTCAAGAAGTACTAAAGCCTTTTCATTTTTCATCCCCCTTATTTTACCACCCGCGAGAATTATACAGCTAACCCCCATTAAATCTTTTTTTGTAAATTAAATGCTATATTCTTTTCTTTTGAAATTTCTTGTTTTAACGTTAACAAATAAATTTTTCTGTATTAAAAAGTATTCCATGGAATGGCAGGAAATTTTGGTAAGATATGGAGAAATATTCCTAAAATCGGAGTTTGTCAGAAGAGAATATGAAAGAAGGTTGGTGGAGAATATAAAACATGCGATTAAAAAAAAGAATATAGAATTTGAGATTTATAGGGAAAGGGGAAGGATTTTTATTAAAACAAGAAAAATTTCTCCTGTTTGCAAAATCCTTAGAAAAATTTTTGGGATAATTTCTTTTTCTCCCTGCGTGCATTTGAAAACGGATAAAAAAGAGGAAATAGTTGATTTTTTTAAAAACAATTTCAATAGCTTTATAAAAAAAGGAAAGACTTTTGCCGTTTCCGTTAAAAGAGTTGGTAAACAAAATTACTCGAGTCAAGAATTGGCTAGAGATATAGGAAATGTTATTAAAAGAAGGGTTAATCTTTCAAATCCAGATGTAAAGATTTTTGTAGAAATAAGGGACGGAAATACTTACATATACACAAGAAAAATTAGGGGTTTGGGTGGAATGCCTGTTGGAAGTTCAGAAAAGGCTGTAGCTTTAATCTCTGGTGGCATAGACTCTCCTGTTGCCTCTTGGTTCGCAATGAAGAGGGGATGCAAAGTTGTTTTTGTTCATTTCCATAGCTTTCCACTTGT
The DNA here is from genome assembly GCA_039091335.1 of Candidatus Aenigmatarchaeota archaeon. Taxonomy (GTDB): domain Archaea; phylum Aenigmatarchaeota; class Aenigmatarchaeia; order CG10238-14; family SCSR01; genus JAWCME01. The sequence goes on from JAWCME010000003.1 coordinate 8,571, forward strand.
TTCAAGAAAAAGTATAGAAAAGACTAAAGAATTGGTAAGGGTTTTGAATGAATATCAAGGGAGGAGTAAGCTTTATTTAATTCCTTTCTCAGAGATTCAGAGTAGGATAAAAACATCTGTGCCAGCAAAGTATAGAATAATATTCTATAGAAGGATGATGTTTAAAATTGCAGAATTAATTTCAAAGAAAGAAGGAGCAAAATCTTTAGTTACAGGCGAAAGCCTTGGTCAAGTTTCTTCACAGACATTGAGCAATATTGCTGTTATAGAAGAGGCAACAAAAATCCCTATATTGAGGCCATTAATCGGGATGGACAAATCTGAAATAATTGAAATTGCAAAGAAAATAAAAACTTATGAAATATCAATAAGACCGCAAGAGGATTGTTGTACCCTATTTGTTCCAAAACACCCAACAACCAGGGCAAAAGAAGAATTGGTTAAAAAAATAGAAAGTAAGTTAAAAATGAAAAAAGAGGTCAAAGAAGCAATAAAGGGAGTTGAAGTTGTTTTTTATAAATAAAAAAATTTTTATTTTAATTTAACCTATTTTTAAATTCTATGAGAGTATTGGAAGTAAATAATGTGACAAAAATATTCAAGAGCAACAGAAATGTTGTCGCACTCAATAATATAAATCTTAAAATAGATGAAAAAGAGTTTTTTGGGTTACTTGGCCCGAATGGCGCTGGAAAAACAACCCTTCTAAACATAATATTAACTATAATAATTCCTGATAAAGGAGAGGTTAAAATTTTTGGTAAAAACCCGTTTTTAGATGCTGAAGCTCTGCGAAAATTAAATTATGTTCCAGTAGAAAAACCATATTCTCATCTAAAGGTGAAAGACTTCTTGTATTGTTATGCAAAATTGTATGGAGTAGAAATAAAAAGAATAAAATATGTTATGAGAAAGTTTAAGCTTTCTAGCCTGAAAGAAAAGGAGTGTTGGACTCTATCTACGGGGGAGCTTAGTCGTGTTGCACTTGCTAAATCTCTTCTCAACAAACCAAAACTCTTGATTTTAGACGAGCCAACCTTTGGCCTTGACCCGAAAAACAAGATTGAAGTTCAAAAAACATTGAAAAAAATTAATAAAAATGGTACTACCATATTTTTTGCTACCCATGATATGGTTGAGGCTGAGAGACTCGCTACTAAAGTAGCATTTATAAAATCCGGCAAAATTCTTGATGTTAGAGAAAAAAAAGAAATTGTTAAAAAATTTGGAAGTTTAGAAGAATACTGGATAAGGTTGGGAAAATGAATATTTCAAGGATTGTAACACTTGTTAGAAGGGACTATTTGATGTTTATTAAATCTAAGTGGAGGTGGATGGAGTTTTTCTATTTTCCAATAACTTCTTTGATAATGTGGGGGATATTTACTCTATGGACAAGGGAATTTGCAAGTGTGGCTGGAAGAGTTGCGCTCGTAGTAAATGTTTTTTGGAGTTATGCCTATGTTGTTCAAAGCACCATAAATTTGAGTATTAACGAGGATGCATGGCATGGTGAGATTCATCATCTCTTTATTACTGGGATTGGGAAATGGGAATATTTGTTTGCAAGAATAGTATTTGGTGTTTTAGTTTCCTTTGCAAACCTTATTATAATGATTTTAATTATGCACTTCCTATTCCTAAATATTTCGAGTATAGTATTTCCAATAATTTTGTTCTGTATATCAACTGCCTTTATTTCAGTTGCATTGGCAATTTTAATTACTGGCCTAATATTTATGCTTGGGAGAGATTTTACATGGCTCGCTTGGTCAGCTCTGCAGTTTTTTATCTTACTTTCTTTCCCTTTGGCGCCACTTGAAATTTTTCCTTATAACATTCAAACTATAGCAAAAGTTATGCCTTATGGAAATCTGTTTCAAAGTATAAGAAATTTAGTGATGTATAAGCCTTGGGTGGAGTATCTAAGGTCATCAGTTTTATTGGGTTTCGTATATCTTGTAATTTCTTTGTTTTTATACGATTTTGGGTTTGATTTTTCAAGAAAAACTGGGAAGTTTGCGAAGATGTTCTAACTCGGCAATTGTTGTTTTTAATTTAAGAATAGATACGAAAATTAAATCGAACTTTACACCAGATGTAGTGGGATATGCAAAATCAAAATTAGTTTATTATATCAAACTAGTTTCATCGCTTTATATAACATCTTTTCTAATTTCATTAACTTTCTTTGGTAAGAAGGAGTAGCAAGGTTTATGCTACTTTCTGGAACTTCTCTTGGAGCACCTAACATACTACTCGCAAAAAATTCTTTTCCATATCCCAGCTTAAGCAGCATTCTATCTGAGATGTACTTAACCATTTCCCATCTTTTATCCCTTTTAACTTCTTCTTCAGTTCTAGGATCGCCTGCCAATAAGCATTCTATTTGATATTCTTTTCCCAAAATTTTTCTAGCGTCATAACTTAGTCTTGGAATATGCCAATAGTTTGAAATAGGACATACTTTATCTACATGCTCTAGAGAAGCAAGAAGAGAAAGTAACATCTTACAATAATATAAGTTAGATAGTGTACTATAAGAGAATGGTTCTACCACAATTTTTTCTCTATCAACGCCTTTATTTACTATATAAAAAGTAATTGAATCTGCTTCATTTTTTCCACAAACTATGAGCATGTCTACTATAGAAGTGCCATATGCTTCAATTGCTCTATCAGCCCTTGCTTTTGTATGAAGTTGTAAACTTCCGTCTGGATTAATACCAGCCCCATGAACTATTCCTACTTTCATGATATTATGAAAAATCTTAAAAGATTTAAATCTATCATCTAGATTTCCAGCGCATAATCAGAAAGAAAGAGATTATAACAATAAAGGAAAATAATATCATCCAAACAGAAAATTCAGGAATAGCTACTTGATATCCTGTAATAGAAGGTTGTTGTGAAATCCAAATAAATCTTCCTTGCAAAGAAGAAGCAAAGATTAAAGTAATAACTGATAATACAACTAAGGCTGAAGCTACTATACTTCTCTTATGAAATTTCCAAACTTCTTTTAATATTTCTTCCATTTAAACCAACTCGCCTCTATATCACATATTTGATGAATTAATAGATTAATTCCGATGATTAAAGAATATGAAGGAAAAAGATTTAAAGTTAACGAATACACTAAAAGTGAGATTATAGCGTGAAAGGCTGATCTACTCCAAGAAGGATAATACAATTTTCCCTCTTTATAGAATTCAGAAAATAATTTACTAGGCATATATTTTTCTCTTAAAATGATTTTTATTGCACTTTTGCCTCTTGTCATAATAGAATACAAAAGATGATCAAGATCTATTAGAGTACCAAAAATTACGCCGACAATTATCCAAATTATACCATTTTGTATGTCTAAACCAAGATAAGTAACTAGTATGTAAGAAACTACCATACTTATAGCTGCATGTTGCCAAAGGTACATATTAGAAAATGGGGGCTTTAGAGAAAAATCTTTATACTTTTAAACTTTTCGTGAGAATTTTAAAATTTAAAATTATTCTACTCCTACAAGAGTAGCAACTATAATTTCTCTTAAGTTCAGTGATTGATAGCAATCTAGCTATGAATGAGTATAAATAAAACATATTATGACAGAAGGAAAAATAATAATTAGAAGGTAAGATGAGAAAATGAGTAAAAATTATCTTGTGTCGATATTCGCATTTCTTATAATTTTACTATTTACATTATCTTTAGTTAAAGCCGACGGAGGAATGATAGTAAGACCAATCATACTTAAGTCAATAGCTGAAACACACCAAATAGCTACAATTAGATTAGATTCGGACCAGAAGACTGCAGAAATTAGCTTGTTTATTTCTCTTACTGATTTATCTTCAGAATCGCACGATATAAAGTTTTTTATACCATTTAAAGACAAACCATTAAGTTTCAATATAGTCGACACAACTCTTAATGATTTTTCAAAGACCGAGGGAATAGATGAAATTGACCAGAAAATAGCAGAACAAGAAAGATTGAAGAGTGAAATAAAAGATCATTATTTGACCTCTCTCATAGGTCCCGGTCTTTTAATTTCACCAGCTCCTTTGGCTTACTTTTATATTAGTGGTACTTTTATGGGAGGTGGATTAGGACCATCAGAGATATTACAATTTGGAACATCTCGTGTTGAAATATACCAAATAACTTCTGAAGCAGATTTAAATTCTCTTATTCAAGAAGTAGGTTTACCAGAAAATATTGCAAGTAGATATAGAGAATATGGCAATATGTACATTTATCTTGTGAATATGAAATCTTCACCAGTAATAACAACAGCTACTAATTTACAGACAAATTGTCCTGAAACATATAAGAAAGTTATCGATTATATTCGGGAGCATAAAGAAATAACAACTTACAGATGGGAACCAGTACCTCGTGAAGCATACATATTTATAGCAGAATGCCCCCAAGCAGAAGATGATATAATTAATCTTTTTAGAGGGATATTTACTCCAACAGAAAGAGAAATAAAAGGTGCGAAGTTAACATGGAAGCTAAGTCTTACACAAAAACCTGAAGGGTATTATGTATGGTATCCCTTAGGAACCGGTAAACTTTGGGATTATCCAATTGATATGATTAAGATTTATACATTCCCAGGAAATTTTAAAAATATTAAACTTTCCCATTCTTCAACAAAATTATCTCTTAGTGAAGATGTTCATATAGTGAAATTAGAAAATGCAAATCCAAGTAATGATTTGGAAATTTATGCTTCTACTGAGCTTTCGTTAGTAGACAAAATTAGTTCATCATTCTCCAGAAGTATAAAAGGGTTTGCTTTTAGTTTACTTACAGTAGCAAACTCTTGGGTTATATATCCGATTGTTCTGTTAACTTTTGTAGCTTCGTGGATAGTCGGATTTAAATTATTTTTAGTGTACGTATTAAAGAAAGATTTGAAGTTTCCAAGCTTAATCAAAGAATCTTTACTAAGCTTTGGTGTGTTTATTGGATCATCTTGGATTGGAACAATATTAACTGGTATTTTAGTAATTCCATTAATTTTTGTAGGAGCTTGGATCTTGGCTATACCGCTCTTACCCATAGGAGCACTTGGTTTATTTGCATTTTATAACAAATCTAAATACAAAACAACATGGAAACAGGGATTTGTATTTAGTTTACTTTTACTTGTCAAATGTCTACTAGTATTTGGGGTATTGTTTGGTATAGGATATTTACTAATTCTTGGCCTATCTGCAATTGTATTCTAATTTCACTAATAAGCAATTCATCAAAATTTCTGTTATTGTGTGCGCATTAGTGTTGTACGTAACAAATTATGAGCAAAACTGCGAGTTAATCTATCAAATTAACTATCAGTTATAGTAAAAATTAAAGTAAGAAATCTAATAATGCAACAGCCTCTAACAACCTACATTTCCCTAATCCATCGGGATAATTTGGTTTCCCTTCTAGGGAAATGTTGGAAGGGTCTAGATAGCAAGAAGAGAATTACCGACACTTCATAATCATATAGAAGCATAAGTGATGTGTCGGTAAACTGAGCAAGACCAGATCATATTTTAACTAATGTGTAAATAATTTATCTTCCTATTCCTTTTCACTACAATTAAGACTTTGCATTTAACTTTACTTCGCAATTTTCTTAATTCATCAATTTCCTCTTTAGTCACTTCTTTAGTTTTGCATTGAATCAAAACTGGAATGCCTTCTTTTATTGCCACTAAATCAATGGGAGACTTAGACCCAGCACTTCTTATCACAAAATACCCTTTATTTTCAAAATCTTTCTTAATTCTCCTTTCAAAGTTTACCCCATTTACATAGTATTTGTTAGGCATATGACCTCACTTATTTTTCTTTCTAATTCTTTCAAATGTTTTTCAGTTACTAGCAGTATGTTTTCAGAACGGTAGTGAATGTAAACATTAGTATTAAACCCATATGCTATCATAACTGGTAGAATTACTCCATCAAAATGTCTTATCTTCTGCAAGAATTCTACTACCTGATTCAATCCAACTACAAAAGATTTTATCTCTATCAGTAGCTGAATTGGTGGTAATATTCCAAACAACTTCAAGCTTATCTTAGCATCCAAGTACTTACCTTCGGGAGTACCAGGATGTCTTATAAGTTCAGCAGAATGACCTTTACTTCTTAGATAATCGCGTAATCTTTCTAAGAAGCTGAATACTTTCTTTTCAAATTCCAATCCTTCTATTCTTATCTTAGATTTGATATCGTCAATACTCTTATCTATTTCAGAATAGTCTGGTTTAATATCATACCTATAAAATACAATGAATCCTTTGTATCTCTCAGATTTAACATAACCCCAGTTAGAGAAAGTTCTTCTAAGCCAATTCTCCATCTCATCTACACTAAGACCAGTTTTACTCCTTAATTCTTCGTAAGTAAAAACTCTAGGAGAAGTCATTATCAACTTTAGACTTTCTCTTACAGAAGAAGAACATAGACTAAACAGTTTGATATTAATCTTCTTGTAATCTTTTAACAAGGAGTAAATGTAACCATAAGTACTAGCCAAACAAGAACTTCTAGTGATATATCCTTTCTTATACAACTTACAAAGAATATTCTGTACGAACTTCCTTTCTTTATTAGAAGAAGCATTCATAGAGTTAGATATTTCAAAAGAACTCAAAGGACCTCTTTCTTTCAGCAATAGAATTATTTTCTTACTACTTTCACTCCTTACCTTTTTCAGTACATCTTTAAAACTAAGGAAAAGATAGGAATTGAGATGGGGTTGCTGGGATTTGAACCCAGGTTTTGCGGGCCCAAGCCGCAAGGCCTAGACCAAACTAGCCGACAACCCCATAATATGCATTATTTAAAATGAGCAAATAAACAATATTAAATTTAAATTTTTTTATCAAATGGGGCTGCCGAGATTTGAACTCGGGTTGCCGGCACCCCAAGCCGGAGTACTAGACCATTCTAGATTATTACCTATACTACAGCCCCAACATTATTTCTTTTGAAATTAAAATTTAAATTATGGTCTATGAAACAATAGTTGGAAGAACAAAAGAAGATTTTGAAAAATTTGGTTATTCTTGCTCTGGTTATATTGGAAAACACATAGTTGGAATAGGAGAAGACGCACATCTCACAACTCCGGTTAGAATTGATTTACTTCGCCCACACGTAATACTTTGTTCAGGAAAACGGGGAAGTGGAAAGAGCTATTCCATTGCCGTAATACTTGAGGAATTTTTATCTTTAGAGAAAGATTATAGCGAAAAAACCGCTGCTGTTGTTTTTGATCCAATGGGTATATACTGGAGCATGAAGATGCCAAACTTAGAGCAAATAAACCTTTTAAAACAATGGAACTTAGAACCAACCGGCTTTTCAAAAGTTAAGGTTTATGTCCCTTTAGAACTTAAAGAGGTATATGAAAACGCAGGAATTCCTGTTGACCAAACTATTTCCATTTCTACAAGAGATTTTTCTCCTGATGATTGGGCCTTAGCTTTTAACTTCGAAAAGACAAGTGAGTTTGCAATTCATCTTGAAAGAAAAATTAACAGCATATTAGAAGAAGGCATAGATTTTGATATAGATGAGATAATCACTAGGATAAAGGATGATATGCAAATATCACAACATGTGAAAAATGTTTTGAATAGCTATCTTGAAGTTTCCAAGGGCTGGGGAATTTTTTCAAAAAAAGGAATGAATATAAACGATATTGTTAAAGGTGGTGAAATTAGTGTAATAGACCTTTCTAGAGTAAGAGGGGAAGAGTGGGGGGTAAGAAATCTATTGGCTGCATGGATTACAAGACAAGTTTACAAAGAAAGAGTGTTAGCCAGGAAGGAGGAAGAAGTTGCAAAAATCGAAAAGAAAGAAATAAAGAAATCTTTTCCTCTTACTTGGCTTGTGTTTGAAGAGGCCCACAATTTTATTCCATCAGACAAACAAACTGTATCATCTGAACCTATAAAAATAATAGCAAAGCAAGGAAGAGAGCCAGGAATTGGTTTGATTGTAATTACACAACAGCCAAATAAGGTTCATACTGATGTTTTATCACAATCTGATATTGTTTTTTCTTTTAGATTAACAGCAAGGTCTGACTTAGATGCTTTGAGTGCAGTGATGCAGAGGTATGTGACAGAAGAACTGTGGAAATATATTAATAATTTACCACGTGGAATACATGGAGCATGTGTAATTCTTGATGACAACTTAGAAAAAATATTCTCGGTTGCAATTAGACCAAGAAAATCTTGGCATTCTGGAGGCACTGCAGCAATTTCTGTTTAAAATTAAGCATATTTAACGATTTTCGTTATAGTTCCTATACCTTTTGTCCTTCCTTCTCTAAAAACAAAACTGTCGTTTAGTTGTATAAACCTTGGTTTATACTTAAAAGTTATTCTAACATTACCGCTTTCTCCAGCTTTCAAGTATTTTTTATCAAGCAATTCAAATTTTGCAGATTCTTGAATTGTTTCTATGCAAACAACGGGCTCATACCCAGAACTTATTCTAGTAGGATGATTTAGTACAAGAACTTCTGCCTCAAAACTTTTTACTGCCTTTGGATTCAGTTCTTCATCGCATAATATCATCCCTCTTTCAACATCTTCATTCTTTACTCCCTTTATCGCAATTCCAACAATAAAACCGGCGTTTGCTTCCTTTAATGGGTAATAATGCATTTCTATGCTTTTTGCTCTCACCTGTTTGAATTCTCCTAGCTCGTTCGGACCTATCAGTAGCTTAGAACCCGTTTTAAGTTTTCCTTGTCTTATTGTGCCTGAAACAACAGTTCCTGTTCCAGGAATGTTATATATTCTATCAATAAACATCAAAAACGGCTTTTCTATTTCCTTCCTTCTTCCTGGAAGAATTAAAAGGAGCTTGTTTAGAAGATTATAACCTTCAAGAGTAACAGCAGAAGTCCTAATTATAGGAACTGAAGTATCTAGTTTATCAGATATTATAGTTACGTCTCTTTCATCTCTAATCTTGAACGGAACCTTTCCAACAAGTTTAAACAACCCTTCTATATTATTTTCAACCTCTTCCAATCTTTTATTCCCAACCTTATCTGTTTTTGTGATGCAAGTTATTATCGGCAAATTCATTGCAAGTAACAATCCCATATGCTCCTTTGTCATATATGTTACACCATCATCAGCTGAAACAACAAGTATACCATAATCTATGTACTGACCTATAAGCCCCCTAATCGCTGTATGTAAAAAGGTTTCATGCCCAACAGTATCAACAAAACTTACTACTTTATCTGCACTTTCAATTAAAACTGCCCTCTCCTTTTTGTCGAGTGGGTTTTCAAGATTTATTGGTTTACCGTCTTTGAAGCCATAAAGAGTAAAATGTAGGTCTGCAGATAATCCCCGCTCAATTTCATGAGGGAGTATATTAAGGTAGAGCCACGCCTTTCCGTTTACATCTCTTTTCCCCCTAATTAGTGTTGCTATCAGTGTTGATTTTCCAGAACCAACATGTCCCGCTGTCGCAACAATTATATGACTTTTAACCTCAGCCCCGTACCTTTTTGATATCAAAACTCTTCCTATTGTTTTCCCATTTTCACTAAATTTTTCTACCTTTAAAATTTCAGCGTCATTTTCAGCTGCTATTGCCCGCAAAACAGATAAAGTTTCTTCAAATTCAATTTCCGTTAATCCTTTTGTAACTCCGTCATCACTTACTCCAATTACATAAATGGCCCTTCCATTTCCTACTTCTAGCCTAAACTTCATTTGGCTTGCGAGCTGTTCTTTTCTTCCCTCTCTTAGATGATATCCTATACTAAGTTTTTCTTTGAATTCTATGTTTTTGTTTTCTTTCCTTGGAATTTTTGTCTTTTCTATCATAATCAAACTTATTTTATCTTTTAAAACTTAAGTTTATGGATGGAATAAATTAAATTGTGAAAATATATCTTGGAAGTGCCGGTATACCTACAGTCTCAAAGGACAGAAGCACTATAGGAGGAATAAAATGTATCTCTGAGCTTGGTCTTTCGGCGCTTGAAGTTCAGTTTGTAAGAAGGGTTGCAATGAGTTCAGAAATTGCGAAGGAGGCAGGAAAACTTTCAAAGGATTTGAACATAAAATTATCTGTGCATGCTCCCTATGCAATAAACCTGTGCTCAGAGGAAATGAAAAAAGTAGAGGCGTCGAAGAATAGGATAATTGAATCAGCAGAAAAAGCAGATTTGATGAATGCTAATATAGTAGTATTTCATCCAGGATATTATGGAAAGCTAAGTCCTGAGAGGGCAATAGAATCTGTAAAACAAGCATGCTCTGATATGGTAGAAGAGATGAAATCAAAAGACATTGAAGTTAAGCTTGGTTTAGAAACAACAGGAAAACAAGCTGCCTTTGGAACCTTGGACGAGATAATAAATATTTGTAAGGAAGTTAAAGATTGTCGTCCTGTAATAGATTTTGCTCATCTAAACTGTAGATGTGCCGGATGTTTAAGAAGGGAAGAAGATTATGCAAACATTTTTAAAAAATTGGAAAAAATTAAAATTGATTGTTTGCATACTCATTTTACATGTGCAGAATTTTCTGTTGTTGGGGTTGGAAAAGGGAATGAAAGATTTCATCTAGAGTTAAAAGAAAACAAGCCTCCTTTTGAACCTTTAGCAAAGGAAATTTTGAAAAGGAATATTGACATTACAATAATAAGTGAAAGCCCTATACTTGAACAAGATTCTTTGAAAATGAAAAAAATTTTTGAGGACTTAGGTTATAAATCAGAATAATATATTGTTCTCTTCCAGCCCATGGTATAATCTTTTAATTACCTCTTCCATATATTCAATTCTTGGAGTAGGACAAACAAATTTCCCGTTTGAAAATAGCAATATGGTTAAATTATTCAATTTAAATATTCCTCCTGGAAATTGTTCTGGGTCATAAAAAAAATCAGGAGCAATTTCATTGATTTTTTCTAAATCAACTCTTCTATTTAAATATCCGCTTACCACAAAATTTACAACACTTGCCTTGGTTTCTATATTTTTGGATGGAAAATGATTCGATAGTTTACTCTTCAAGTCTTCGTCCACTCTTCTCAATTCCTCTTCTGTTTTAAGTCCTGTGCATATGATGTTTGTTTTCCCCCCCCACCTTCTTTTGAAAATAACTGTTGTATATGGTGGATTTCCCCAACGAATAGAAATTGCCGGAAATGCTCTTCCATCAGGATTTTTTCTTTTCGTAGGTCTGTATTTTTCTATAATTTCTGCATTTTCTTTATCAGCAATTTCAAGAAGCCCGTAGACTAATTCATCGTTGTCAATTCCATTAAAATCTATCTTTCCAACAATGTTCACTACCCTATAAATGTATTTTTCCATACTATTAACTATGAAAATAAAAAATTTATATACTTTTTAAAATCTCCCTATAAAATTTTAATTTTTTGGGCTTGAGACCAAGAGTAAAGACAATACCAAAAACAAAACCTCCAACATGCGCCCAGAATGCCACATTACTTCCAGAAAAACCAAAAAAGCTTATAGTAGCAAAAACGAACTGTAAAACAAACCAAAAACCTATTACAATGTATGCTGGTATGTGGATAAAACTGTATCCGAACCTTGTTAGTATCATTTCTTTCGGAAAAATTAAAAAATAAGAACCTAATATTCCTGATACTGCGCCAGAAGCACCTATAGCAGGTATTTCTGACCCAATATTTGTTAAAAGGTGAAAAAAGGATGCAACAATTCCTGAGAAGAAATACAGAATAAGAAATTTCAATCTTCCAAACCTATCCTCTATATTGTCTCCAAAAATCCAAAGATACCACATATTTCCAAATATATGGTCAAAACCACCATGTAAAAACATTGAAGTAAAGAGTGTTAGCAAAGATGGATGAGCAGGAATAAATCCAAAGCTAAGGATAAAAAATTCAAAGTCTTGTAAGCTTAGAATAAACACAAAAACATTAAGAGTTATTAAAGTTATAGTAACTAAAGGAAACTTTCTTCTAGGTGCTGTATCAGAAAGAGGAAAAAACTGTCCTTTTCTGCTTTTAAAAAACATAAATAGAATTGTCCTTTTCTTAATTTATATCTTTCATTTCTCTTACTAAACTCCTTTCTCCTATACTAAAAAAATATTAAAAATTTGGAAGAAAATTTAATAAAATAAAAGGTTTAAAAATTTTTAATATTAAAATTTATTAGTGAAAAAATGGAAGAAAAGGTTAAACTTACACAAAGATTGTTTCTAGACATACTAAGGGATACGGGCTATGCACCAGACCCAGAGCTTGTCAGAAAAGTAGCAGAAAACAATAGCTTATCAAACTTGAAAAAAACCTACGAACTTTTAAAATATTTGAATACTCCTGTCCTAGAATTTAGGGAAGGAAGAGAAAAAATAGTAGCTAGAGCTATGTGCTACTATGTTTCAATGGCAATCGATGAAACTGGAAAAATACTGTCAATGAATATCTACAACTATAAGCCAAACGAAAGGATAAGAATTGTTAGGTAATTTTTTTTCTTTTTATACAACTCCAACCAACACTTCTTCCTCTAAATTTTTTGGAATTTCATCTTTTAGAATGTTGTGAAGACAGTACGAAAAAACCAAAGAAGTTTGCATTGGACCATGTTTATTGATATAATTAGAGATTGTTTTTATGAGTGGTTGTCTATATATTATTTTTTCTTGAATTATTTCAGGGAAGAATCTGCTCTTAAGAACCTCTGCATGTCCTTTATAGAGAATTTCATAATCTTCAGTTTCAATAACATGTGGTAGAATTGGTTGTACAAGCTCTAAATAAGCAAAAACCATATTTGCCCTTTTTATCGGATTGGTTTCGATAATACATGCCCTGGGTATTTTTTCACATTTTTCTACAATTTCTCTGGTTTTAAAAGCGAAGTCTTTTGGGTCTTGTCCACCATACTTACAGCTATTCCTTACGGATGTACTAATATAAAGATCACCCGTAGCAACTTCAAGTAGAAATGAATCTACTATTGTAATCATCCAAGGTGGCATTCTTTTATATCTTTCTAATTCCCAGCTTACTGTTTTTAGTCCTTTCATCCTTTTTATCATATTTTTTCTTTCCTCTTTGTATCGCGATGTTGGATCAATATACCTATCAAGCTGGTTTAAATTGCTCCTGATTTCGTCAATATTGGATTTAATTATAAGCGGGTTGCGATTGTTAAATTCTTGATATTTTTTTGAGAGTATAGATAGGGTAGTCGCATATAGAGTTTCTTCATGGAATGGGTCATACTCTCCAATTCGCATATAACCTACTTCTTTCATAAAAATTTATTTTTAATCTTTGTCAACTTTTTAAATAAAATTTGAAAACTATTTATTTTTTTAATTTCGTTAATTAATCGATGAACTCTAGCTTGGGTCGAATCAGAGAAAGTCCGCAATACCTTAAATATAGATTTAAGCAGGAAGAGATTCTAAACAAACTTTCATCACAGCTTGAAAACATTGCTTCTGAAGCATACTCCAGAATAAAAAGGGAAAGGAAGATCTTTAAGCTATACTGTATAATAGAGCTACCGATACCAAAAGACGATAGAAAAATCCTTGGAAATTTTCCTACAAAACTTTTTGAATTGTCTTTACCAACAGTAGAAAAAATAGAACTACCAAGTAGGGAGTGGAGAGATTTTTCCATCTATAGGTTTGGATTACAATCGTATATTCAAAACAAGGAGGACATAATAACACTTTTAGGTCTAATTCTCGAAAATGAAAGATTAAATTATTTGCCGTTTATTGGTTCAGAAGTAGGAATTTCTCATTCTTCTGAAGGAAAAACAAGTGTGTATTCTTATCATAGACTTGCTTCCACCACATTTAAAAAAGAAAGATTTCAACCTCCATTTAAAGATCTTTTTGAATTTCTTCCATATTATCTTTCTGTGGTTGATAGTGGAAAAATGTTCATAAAAGAGTTATATGATAGAAGAAACTTGGCTGTGTGCAGAATGTCAGAAGGACTTGTTTGGATAAGGAGAACAAGAAATGGAAAAGATATTCGCATTAACAGTCCAGATGAAATTACTGATGATTTGGTACCGTGGGGGGCATTCGAATTTTTTGTTGAAGATAACAAATGCTGGTTGGAAAAAACGAACTGTAGTGAATGCGATAAATTGTGTTTTCCAAACGTTTGTTTTGATTTAGATCCAGGAGAAAAAATTGAGAGAGAAAAATGCATTCATGTGCTAACGCTAATTCAAAAATTTTTGGAAGATAAAGGAATTCATTATGTCATAAAACACACAGGAGGAAGGGGTTATAACATAGATATTTTTATAAAAAACTTCACTCCTCCAGAGGCTGGAGTATACATTCCATTGAATGTTTTGAAGCATCAAAGAGAAATGTCTTCAAAGAGGATGAAAGAGATAATAGAAGAAAAGGCATATAATCCATATGATGTAATAAGAGATTTTGTAAGGATGATAACCGATTATTTAAGGGGCGATTTGGATTTCCTTGTTCATGATATGTCTAGTTCTGCATGGCAATTGAATACAATAACCGTAGATGCAGGGAGCATTAAGAGAAGGTCCTACCATAAGGCATACTATACATTAACAGAGAAAAAAACAATGTGTCTTCCTATTTCCCCTGAGACAAATAAGGAAGAGATTAAAAAAATAGACGAAATTTCAAAAAAATTTTCAGATATAGGAGAATATCTAGATCAATTGCCTTATGTTGAGATAAAATACATTGATTCGACCTTTATAAGAGATTTTATTGAAGACGAGGAAAGAAGGTTGTATAAAGAGCTTTATGATGATTGTTTGAGAAGATTAAGGTTTTTGGGTTGAGTTTAAAAGAATTAAAAGTTGGTACGAGGTTTAGATTTTTTTGACTTTCAGAGGTTTCCGAAGAAACTCTCGAAAGTCGCTGTAGCAAATGCTACATCTAAACTTCCTCCCAACTACAACTTAAATTTAAATTAACTTACTTATAAACTTTTCCTTTATATTTATTCTAAATTTTTTAGAAAAAATAAAAAAATATTATGAAAAAATTTGAATTTGTTGACATAACAACAGCTGATGTAGCGTTTAGGGCATATGGAAAAAGCTTGGAAGAACTTTTTGAAAATGCTGCTTTGGCTATGTTTGAAGTTGTTGTTGACACTAAGAAAATTGAGCCATTGGTAGAGAAAAAGTTAAAGGTAGATGGAATTGATTTAAAGTCTTTATTGTTCAATTGGTTAAATGAACTGCTTATATTTGTGGATTCAGAAAATCTCGCTTTTTCTCAATTCAAGGTTAAAATAGACAAAGAAAAAATGAGCTTAGAGGCTGTTTGTAAAGGAGAAAAAATAGACAGAAAAAAACATGAAACAAGAACGAATGTTAAAGCTGCAACATATCATAAAATGGAAGTTGAGAAAATGGGAGAAATTTTTTATGCACAAGTAATTTTAGATATTTAATTTATCTTGTTTTTGAAATAAACAAGTTTTTCATACATTAAAATGTTTTAAATGGGAATTGTAGAAAAAGGCATGCCCCCACCGGGATTTGAACCCGGGTTTGCTGGAGAACTCTCAGCCTTTCATCTTTTTTTCAAACCTTTCGAAATCAATCGAAAGGGCTGCATCCTTGACCGGATTTTCCTGGCAGACCATCTAGACTATGGGGGCTTTTAAATCTAATAGTTTTAAAAATAATTAAACTTTTTTAAAATTTAATTATTTTAATTATGTTTTTGTTAGCTCACCTGATACTATTTTCCAAATCTTCTCATGATTCTCTGTTATATCTTTTGAGCCATCTATAACAAACCACTTTACCTCTTTATCTTTTCTAACAATGTCTAGATAAGCCATTCTTATTTCTTCCATAGTTTCTTTTTCCCTCTGTAACCTTTCCAAAATTTCTCCCTTTGTAAAATCTTCTATAGTTAATTGTTGAATTCTTTGAATACTTATTTCAATAGGCACATCTATCAAGAAACCTATATGCGGTTTAATGTTGAGTTTCTCTATGCATATTAACCATTCTAATGGTACACCTTTAACTTTTTGATGCACAAAATTGCTGTAACAGTATCTATTACACAGCACTATTGTTCCTTTTTCTAGAAACGATTTTATCCTTTCTTGACTTCTTGTTCTATCGGCTGCAAAAAGAAGGGATTGAGTAATCGGATCAAATTCTATTCTTCTTGTTAATCTTGCGATTTCACCATCATAATCAGGAAAGCTAATAATCGTTACTTCTCTTCCAATGCCTTTAAGCCTCTCTGCTAATAATTTTATGTGTGTTTTCTTTCCAGCTCCTATTATTCCTTCGAAAACAATAAATAAACTCATTAAAAAAAGGTTGTGTTCTCTGTTTTTAAGTTTTTAAAATTTAAATAAAAAAATTTAGAAAAAAACGGCAAATTTCTATTAAAATTAAAGGTATTATGGGCGAGGCCGGATTTGAACCGGCGACCGTTCCCGGTAAAACTCTCGGTTATCAGCCGATTAAGCTAATTGTGCTCCAACCAGGCTGAGCTACTCGCCCGTAAATAAAATATGAATCAAGATTAAATTTAAGCTTTTATTGTTTTTGGTTATTAATATGAGAAAAGTTGGAATAGCAGAGCTCCCGCTTCATTGGGGAAATGCTCCTAAGTGGTTGTTTGATAGAATGGTTAAACTGGGGAGTAAAATAACTGAAACTATTGTTTTTGAATATGGAATTGAAGAATTTCTTCGAAGGCTTTCTAATCCGTTTTGGTTTCAATCCTTTTCATGTGTTTTGGGTTGGGACTATCATTCTAGTGGCTCAACCACTGTATTAACTGCAGTTCTCAAAGATGCTATCAACCCACAAAAATTTGGGCTTGGAATAGCAGGAGGGAAGGGAAAAGCAAGCAGAAAAACACCAGAAGAGATAAAAAAAATTGGAGAAGATTTTTCACTCTCTAGCTCAAAAATTGAAAAATTGGTTTATTCAAGTAAGATGTCAGCTAAAATTGATAATGTTGCGATTCAGTCCGACTATCATTTATACCATCATTCTTTCTTCTTCACAGAAAAGGGAAAATGGGTAGTGATTCAGCAAGGTATGGATGTTAATACGCAAACTGCTAGGCGCTATCACTGGTTCTCTGAAGAAATGAAATCTTTTGTGGAAGAGCCGCATTCAGCAATTTGTTGTGATTTAAAAAAAGAAAATGTTTTAGACATGACATCAAGAAAAAGCGAGGAAGCAAGGAAGGTTTCTTTAGATTTAGTTAAAGAAGGGCCAAGAAGAGTTAAAAACGATTTACTCTCTTTAAGACCAGTTTATCAAAAAAACTTATCGGAATTTATTCCAACTAAAACAAAAAAGGATTTTGTGACCTACATTTTAAAGATGCCCAGGAAGGTTAATTGGAAGGTTTTAGAAAAAGCTTATAATTTTCAACCAAGAAATTATGAAGAACTTTTAGGAATAGAGGGAATTGGTCCTAGCACAGTAAGAGGATTGGCACTAATTTCTGAAATAATTTATGGTTCTCCTCCAAGCTGGAAAGACCCTGTGAAATTTAGCTTTGCTTATGGAGGAAAAGATGGTGTGCCTAAGCCTGTAAACAGAAAAAGTATGGACGAATCAATAAATTTTTTAGAGGAAATTCTAAAACAAGCTGAAATAGAAAAGAGAGAAAAGTTAGAGGCTTTAAAAAGGTTAAAAAATATTATACCAAACAAACAAATTCTGGAGTAAATTATAATATTTTTTCTACTAATCCTATTCACATCGAAAAATTTATTTATATACTATTTTATCTATAAATGTGGGCTCGTAGTCTAATGGCAAAGACGCTGTCTTCGCAACTTTGGAAAAGACAGAGACTCCGGGTTCGAATCCCGGCGAGTCCATCCATTAACTTCATAATAATTCTAAAGAAAGTTTTTTGAGCAACCAAAACTCGAAAAACTATATGTTTTTCGTTAAATATTTTTTATTTTATTTTTTATTAATTTTAAGTAAAATGATAATGAAAAACATTGAAAAAATTATTGAAAGAGAGAAAAACGGGTTTGTTTATCCACTCTATGAAAGCTTTTGCATATCTAGCATTCCATCCACAATTTTAAATTTTTTTAACATTAATACAAAAAGACCTATTTTGCCTATGGAAATTTATAAAAATATAGAGATAGAAAATTCTTCTAAAATCGTGCTTTTATTGATTGATGGACTAAGTTATAATGATTGGATAAAAAATTATGAAAAATTCACCTTTTTCAATCTTCTCACTAAAAAAGGAGCAGTTGCACCAATAACTTCTGTGTTTCCTTCAACAACAGCATCAGCTCTTACCACAATAAACACAGGACTAACACCACAAGAGCACGCATTGTTTGAGTGGGTCATGTATTTTAAAGAAATTGATATGGTAATTAATACTCTTCCTTTTACACCAATAGATAAAAAAGGTCAGGACAAACTATTAGAGATTGGGGTAAGCCCAAAAATTTTATATAAAGGAAACACAATCTATCAAACTCTTAAAAAAAATGGTATTAAATCATTTAGTTTTATTAACGAATCTTATGCTTATAGCGCCTATTCCAAACTGATGCATAAAGGAAGTACCATCATTCCTTTCATAAATTCTTCTGATTTGGTTGTTAGGTTAAGAAAGTTTATTGAAGAGGAAGACGGTTATTTTCATGTTTATTTTGATGTTATCGATGCAATTGAACACAAGTACGGCCCAAAAACAGAGGAGCTACGTGCCGAACTTTCTGTGCTTTCCTTTCTTTTAAAAAATGAGTTATTGAAAAAAATAGACAGAAAGGTTGCAAGTGAAACGTTGTTTTTAATAGTTTCTGACCATGGGCAGATAAACATTTCACCAAAAGAAACAATTTACCTCAACAAATATAAAAAGTTGATAAAGTCTTTTCAAAGCGATAAGAAAAATAGACCAATTCCACCAATAGGAAGCCCACGCGACGTTTTTCTTCATATTAAGCAAAATTGTTTGGAGGAAATTCATGCTTTTGTTTCAGAGAAATTAAAAGAAATTGCTAAGGTGGTTAAGACCAGAGATGCGATAAAAGTGGGGATGTTTGGTATTGGAAAACCAGTAAAAATTTTTTATGAAAGAGTAGGAGATCTACTAATTTTACCTTATAAAAATCATACTGTTTGGTATCAACATGTAAAAGGAAAAAAGACAGAATTACTTGGACATCATGGAGGATTAAGCAATGATGAAATTTTGGTTCCATTTGCGATTTCAAAACTTTCTAGTTTGATTTAATTATTAACCTTTTACCAAATTTATTGTTAATGAAGAATTTGAAACCTTTTCATTTTCAACAAAAACCTCGGCATATAGCTCATAAGGTCCAGGAAAAACACCACCACACCCAGAGGTGCAAAAAGGGGTTTTTGTTGTAAAAGCTATTTTATTTTCTCCAACCATCAAGTTAACTGTTTTTGATAAATCAACATATGCATAATTCCGTGGCTTAATTCCCCAAATTTTTATTGAAACGTTTTCCAAGTTTTTTGATGCTTTCAATACCAAAAAAATTTTCATTTCTTCATAGGATGTGTAGGTAGTTTTATCTGTGGTGAAATTCAAAATTTCAATTTCTTTGTTTGTTTTAAAGTTTGAATTCAAAAGAAAAATAAAAACGGTTAAAAGCAAAGTAAAAAATAGGATTTTAATCGGGTTATTTAGCATATTATTATATTTTTAAAAAAGATGTACAAATTTTTTTCCATCAAACTTTTCTTTTAAATCCTTTCCAATCTTTTCATAATATTTTTTTACCTCCTCAGAAAGCCAAGTCTTCTCTACCATTTTCTCAAGCCCGGGTTTATAGTTAAACTTATCAAAGTATATTCTATCTGAAAAGCTTACCATATCGACGATTTCAGCAATTTTTTCAATTGGAGTAAATGGCAATATCGGACCTATAAACGCAAACGTTTTTATTCCTTCTTCATGAAATCTTCTTAGAACATTTATTCTTTCTATAGAAGGAGAAGCTAACGGCTCTATTTTTTTTCTAATTTTTTCATCAAGAGTAACTATTGTAAATCCTATTTGGGAATTCTCAAATTCTTTTATTAAATCAAAATCTCTTAAAATAAGAGTTGATTTTGTTTGTATTATCAGGGGATAATTGTGCTTTAACAACAACTCTAAAATCTTTCTTGTCATGCTATATTTTTTTTCAATTGGTTGATATGAATCTGTTAATGAGGAGAGATAAACAATCCCTCTGTCCTTCTTTAAAATTTCTTTTTTAAGTAAGTTAATAGCATTGTATTTAATTAAAACATAACTTCCCCATCTTTCGTCAATTCCATAAATTTTTCTTGTGTAGTAGTATGCATAGCAGTAATTACAGGCGTGCAAACAACCTATATATGGGTTAATACAATAATCTCCTATAAAACTCTTATTAAGTATGGACTTTGCAAGAATTTCTCTCACTTTCATAATTATAGTTAATTTTTAAATACATGAAATATTCTTTATGAAGGAGTTAAAAGTATTGACAAAAAATTTTAAGACAAAAAAAATTATAGCAAAAGAGATAAACGAACTTCTTCTCAAAAAAACAAAGAACATTTTTTTGTCTATAAAAAACAATCAAATTTGTGGCTCAAGCCCACCAGAAATTTTTGTAGGTAGGATTGGATATCCAAATGTTTTTATAGGGCCAATAGTTCCGCCTTTGACTGAAAAAACTGAGAATTTTGCTTTTGTTGAGGGATGGTATGGTAAAAGTCTGTGGGAAATTGTTGAGATGAGATTGCAAATGCTTAGGGGAAAAAAGAGACTAAGGGTTTTTCAAGTAAATGAAAGGTATGCATTAAAACTCAAGGAGATGTTGCTTTCAAGAAATTCTGTTTATTCTGAACTTAAATTAAAATCATTTCCTTCAGGTTTTTCTTTTTCCGAGTATCATCAACCTTTTGGCCCATCTGCAATTTTAGAAGATTTTTTTGCCTCTCCTTCAAGAACAGAATTTAAATTAGAAAAGGTTTTTTATGATACTGATTTTAAAGCAAGCGATGCAATGTTTTGGCTTTACGAAAAGGAATTACCTGTTTCAAAGATCCAACAGGCAATGAGTGCAGGAATGTTTGGTTTGGAAAGGGATAGGAAGTTTGTTCCAACAAGATGGAGTATAACTGCTGTAGACGATACATTATCAAAAAAAATGATTGAAAAAATAAGGTATTATCCTGTGATAGAAGAGTATAGGGTTTATTCTGGAGAGTATATGAAAAATAAATGGGTAATAATATTGATACCAAGACCTTGGAGCTATGAATTTATAGAAGCCTGGTTTCCAGGAACGATAAACGAAAATCTTGCTATTGGTGGTGATTATGAACTTTTTAAAGGAAAAAAAGAGTACGCAAAGATTGGAGGTTGCTATTACGCCTCTAGGTTTAGTACAACAGAATTTCTTGAAAGGGAAAAAATACAAGCTACAGTAATTGTTTTAAGGGAAGTTTATAAGGGGTATTTGCCTCTGGGGGTTTGGTTGACAAGAGAAAGTGTAAGGAACATACTCAAAACAAAGCCGTTTTGTTTTGATAGTTTTGACAAAACAATAAATTTTGTAGGAAAATCCTTATACTTGCCTATTAAAGTTTGGGTTGAAAATTCAAATTTGTTTAAGAGTTTGTATACGCAAAAAAGCATTTTTAATTTTCTGAATAAATTTTGTGAAATCTAAAACCAAATTCATTTGTGTCTATTTTTTTGGGGACTATAAATCCAATTTCTTCTTTTACTTCATCAAAAAAGTCAAGGTATTCCCCCAGCTCAACTTTTTTCGGATATTCAGAAATTAGGGTTTTAAAATTTTTAGTAAAATCATAATTAGATTTTTTGTCATAAATTTTTACTGAGATTACCTCTGACATTGGAAAAATCTCATTTATTTTATCGTAGGAATATACTATAATGTTGTGGATACGTATTTTAAAAGAAAAGAAAGTCTTATGTTGGTCCTCGTAGAGAAGTAAAAGATGATTCGGCTCTATTAAAACATATTTTAATTCGTATCCAAATGATTCTATAAAATTGGAAGCGCTCTCTGGAAAAAGTAGTATGTCATTTTTCTCCTTATCGTACAGATATAATATCCAATCCTTGTCCAAGAATATTTCTCGAAATTCGTTCATAATTTAAGTTTGTTTAAAAAATTTAAGTTTTTAAGATAAAAATTTGAAAATTAAATTTAATAAAATAAAGGATTAAATGGTAGGAAAAAAAGAAATAAGAAAAGTTTTGGAAGAAGTAATAGACCCTGAAACAGGTGTTAGTATTGTTAAAATGGGAATGGTAAAGGGCATTAAAATTAAGGGCAAAGAAGTAAACATAGAATTTTCTCCCACCACCCCATTCTGTCCAATGATAGGGTATTTGGTAAAAGAGATAGAGAGAGTTGTTAGAAAATTGGGGATAGACGCAAAGGTTGAGATAAAAATATAAAAGTTTAAATTTTTTTCAGTTTTTTCTTACTATATGTGGGTGAGAATAAGTACAAGAACAAAAAAAATTCTGTTTGAAAATATTAACAACTATACTACTTTAACGAGTGAAATTTATTCAATAAAAGAAGTAGAAAAAAATCAGTTAATAAATAAAATAGAAAAAATTATAAGAGGGTACAATTCTTCTATTTTGAAAAAATATGAAGTGATGTTAAGAGAGAGTGAAAGCCATGATGGTAGTTTGTTTTACTGTTTTTTCCTGAGAAAATCTAAAAGACTAAAACTTCATTAGGCTTTCAACTAGCTTTCTTGTAGCTTCCTTTTCTTCTTCCCTTTCTGGTCTTATTATTTGTGTTATGAATTTCTCTATTGTTCTTTTCTTTTCTGCCTCTCCGATCGCAACTATCGATTTGAATGGTTCTTCTATTTTTCTCAACAGGCTTGTCATTTCTTTAATTTCTTTATTCATTTCTGCTATGGCGCACCAAAGTTGTGCAACCTTTACATCATCAGCTTTCATATAAGCGCATTTATGCTTTCTAATTTTCTCGAATATATTTGCTAGTATGTTTCTTGTCTCTTCTTCCAAACACTCTTTCCAATCTTCTTTTTCCATTTTCACCACTACTAAGTATTAAACAATTAAATTTAAATTCTTATCGCTTAATTTAATACAAACTGTTTTCTAATTATTTTGATAATTAAATAATATATGATTATTGCTGCTACTGGAGATGTTCATTCACCAAAATATTATAATGAATTTTTAAATGCAATAGAGAAACTTGGCGTAAATCCAGACCTATTTCTTATGGTTGGAGATATGATAGATAGAGGGATTATCAAAGAATTTGAAAAAATTTACAATACATTGTTTGGGAAGATAAATTGCCCTATAGTTTCTTGTTTCGGTAACAACGAATATCCAGAAATAAGGGAGAGGATTAAGGAAGAATATAAAGATATAAGGTTTTTGGACGATGAAACAGTAACACTAACGATCTCTGGTGTTAACATAGGAATAATAGGAACAACAGGAAGCTTAGATACTCCAACGCCGTGGCAAAAAAAGAATGTCCCTGACATAGAAATTTTGTTTAAGAATAGATTAAATTTTGTGGATGAAAACCTAGAAAAGCTTGTTTCAGAGCTAAGGTTTGTAATACTCTTAATACATTATTCTCCGACTTATAAAACGCTTGAAGGTGAGAACCCAATGTTCTATTCCTCCCTTGGAAGTAAAGCATATGAAGAAATAATCATTAAAAGAAAACCATGGTTAGTTGTTCATGGTCATTCGCATAGGGGTAGTAGACATGCTTGGATAGACACAATCCCTATATTTAACGCATCCTTTCCCTTAAACAGAGAAATATTAATAATCGACACCGAGAAGGACCTAAAACCAGGAATAACAAAGTTTATTTGATTTTTTATAATTTAAATAAAAAGGAAAAGATATGAAACCAAAAATAAAGGAGAAAAATTGGAACCCAATCATAGAAAAAGTTCTATTCAAGAAATGGCAAAAAGAAAAATTGTTTAAGTTTAAAAAAAACAAAAAGCTTTATAGTATAGATACGCCCCCTCCATATGTTAACACTCCAATTCACATAGGGCATGCTTATACTTATTCTTGGATTGACATGTTTGCAAGGTTTAAGAGAATGTGTGGATTTAACGTTCTCTTCCCAATCGGGCTTGATAAGAATGGTCTCCCCATAGAAGTTCAGGTTGAAAAAGAGTTTGGAATGCCAATGCATAAAACCCCAAGAGAAGAGTTTATTAGAAGATGTAAACTACTTTTGAAAAAGTATGGTGATATTTCATTAGAAACTTTCAAAAGACTTGGACTAAGCTGCAATTCTTGGGAGATTTCTTATAAACTTGGGGGGAGGTATGATACCGATAACCCAGAGTATAGAAGGTTGACACAAGAAACTTTTATTCATCTTTGGAAAAATGGACTTATTTATGAAGACTTTAGACCAACAAACTATTGTACTGTTTGTAGAACTGCAATATCGGACGCTGAAGTAGAGTATAAGGAAAGAGAAAGAGAGCTTGTATACGTAAAATTTAAAATAAAAGAAAATGGAAAGGAAGTTGTGATTGCAACCACAAGACCAGAATTACTTTGTTCGTGCAGAATAGTTATTTTTAATCCTGAAGATAAAAGATACGAAGATCTTAATGGTAAACATGCGATAGTTCCTATTTATGGGCATGAGGTTAGAATAATTCCACACCCGTATGCAAAGCAAGATTTTGGCTCAGGGCTGGTTATGATATGTTCTTTTGGGGATTATACCGACATAAGACTTTTAAGGGAGCTTGGGATAGAACCAATTTATAGCATAGACGAAGAAGGAAAAATGAATGAAAATGCTGGAAATTATGTTGGGTTGAGTGTTGAAGAGGCGAGAAAAAAAATAGTCTCGGATTTGAGTAAATTGGGGCTTATAGAAAAAATCGAAAAAATAGTTCATAGAGAGCCGATATGCTGGAGGTCCAAGAATCCCATAGAATTTATAGGACTTAAGGAGTTTTATTTGAAGCAGGTTGAGTTTAAGGAGAAGATCTTTGAGATAGCAAACAACATTAAATTTTTTGCACCTGAGAGTAGACAAATACTTATAGATTGGATAAACTCAATAAATGTAGACTGGGTCTTATCAAGAAGAAGATATTATGGAACAGAGATTCCAATTTGGTATTGTAAAGTTTGTTCTTACCAATATGTACCAAATCCTGGAAAATATTACATACCTTGGAAGGAGAAATGCCCTATTAAAAAATGTCCAAGGTGTGGAAGTAGAACATTCGTTGGAGAAACAAGAACGTTTGATACATGGTTTGATTCTTCAAACTCAGAATTATATATATTGGGTTATCTGTGGGATAAAAAATTCTTTATGAAAAATTTTCCTTGCACCATTCGACCGCAGGGAAAAGAGATTGTTCCAAGTTGGTTATATTACACCCTACTGAAATCTTTCCATCTATTTAAGAAAAAACCTTTTGAGGTTGTTTGGCTTCATCATCATGTGGTTGATGAAAAAGGGGAAAAGATGAGTAAGAGTCTTGGAAATGTCATAGACCCAAATGAAGTTATTAAAAAATATGGAGCAGAAGCATTTAGAATATGGAGTTGTTTGGAAGGAGATATAACAAGGGGAGACATAAAATGCTCTTTTCAAAGAATAGAAGGGGCTTCAAAATTCTTGACAAAACTTTGGAACATTTCACGTTTTATATCATCTTTTCCAATTCCAAAGAAAGCGAAGCTTATTGAAACTGATAAATGGATCTTAGCAGAACTTTCAAATTTAATAGAACAAGTAAGGAATATGTACGAAGAATATAGGATGAGTGATGCTGCAATTCTAATTAGAAATTTCTCCTGGAATGTTTTTGCATCTCATTACATTGAGCTTGTGAAAAAAAGAGCATATGGGAAGGGGTTTTCAAAAAATGAAATGATTTCATCCTGGTTCACTTTGCATACTTGCCTTAAATCAATACTTCTTTTGCTTGCTCCAATCATCCCATTTCTCACTGACTATATTTGGAGAAAAATGTACAGCAAAAAAAGCATTCATATAGAGCAATTTCCAAAACCAAAATGGAAATCAAAATTGATTGGGTTAACACCAAAGATAATAGAGTTCAATTCCATTGTTTGGAGTAGGAAAAAGGAAATGGGAATTAGTCTAAAAGAAGGAATAGAAATAGAAATACCAAAAGAACTAAAAAAAATTAAGAAAGATTTGGTTGCCATGCATAATATTAAAGATTAGATTTTGTTTGTTCTTTCTGCAATTTTATCTGTTTTCAAAATTCTTTAAGGATTAATTTAAAAATATCAATATAAGATTAAAGAAATTTGAATTTAGAAAGATAGCATGGAAGAAGAAAAAACATTAAAATTGAAAAAATTGATTAAAGAGCTAGAATCAATAAGAGGAAGACATACTGAGCTAGTTAGCGTATACATACCTTCTGGTTTTAATTTAGCCGAAACACTAAACATGCTTAGGGAAGAATATACCCTTGCTCAAAATGTTAAAGATAAAACTGTTAGAAAAAATGTAATGTCTGCTTTAGATAAAATAATTCAGCATTTAAGGTTTTTTAGAAGTACCCCTGAGAACGGGCTTGTTGTTTTTTGCGGAAATGTTTCGAGCGATTTAGGAAAAACAGAAATAAAATTATGGAGCATCATACCTCCTGAAAAAATTACAGCCAAAATATATCGTTGCGACCAAAAATTTATCCTTGACCCAATAAAAGAGTTGATAAGGGAAAAGGAAATTTACGGTTTAATAGTATTAGACGCAAGAGAAGCTAATATTGGATTACTAAAGGGAAAGAGAATAGATAGCCTCAAGCATTTGGAATCAACTGTTCCCTCAAAAACAGTAAAGGGGGGGATGAGTAGCGGAAGGTATGATAGGTTAAGGGAAGAAGCTATTCATGAATTTTTAAAGGAAGTTGGAGAGAAGGCGTCTGAAATATTATTGAAAGAAAATAATTTGACTGGGATAATAGTTGGTGGGCCAGGGCCATTAAAAGAAAGATTTGTAAAAGAAGATTATCTTCATCCTGATTTGAAGAAAAGAGTGCTTGGAACAAAAGACACAAGCTATACGGGAGATTATGGTCTAGAAGAGCTTGTAAAAAAATCTGAAGAAATTTTAGAAAATACTAGTGTTGTTAGAGAAAGGGTTGTTTTAGAAAGATTTTTCTCGGAATTGCAAAGAGGTGGAAATGTAACTTATGGTTTTGAAGAAACTTTGAATGCTCTAGAGATGGGGGCTGTTGAAAAAATTTTAATTTCCGAGAATTTTGATTGGTATACAGTTAAGTTAAGGTGCGAGTGTGGAAATGTTTTGGAAAAAAACCTGCCAAAAGAAAAAATTGATTCTCAGGTTTGTAACAAGTGTGGAAAGATTATGATGGTAGAGGAAAAAGAAGAGATGATGGAAATGATAATAGAAAAGGCAAAAAGCGTTGGTAGTGAAGTTGAATTTATATCAATTGATACAGGAGAAGGAATGCAATTCAAGGAATTGGGTGGAATTGGTGCTTTTCTAAGATATAGAATTTAAATTTTTCTCTCAAAAAAAATTTTATGAAACCTCAAAAACTATTTATAAGATATTGCATCGAAGAACAGATCTTTCAGAAAGGCTTTATGATATGCAGCCCACAGTCTTTCGGTAGACGTAAGAAAAAATTGGAAAAATACGCATACCAAATAATGTATTTAAGTGAGAGTCCTGGTTTTTTAATCTATAGAGTTAGAGGCACAAGAGATTATTTAGATATGATTTTGAAGAGAGAAAAAAACAAATCAACTCATACCGTGTTATTTCAAGATGCTGCTGAAAAATTTGCGAATTTGGAAAAAGCAAAGCTTCTTGACTGGTTTGTTGAATATAAGAAGTGAAATAAAAATTTTATAACCTTAAATTAAAAAAATTAATCGCATTTTCTGTTGTTATTTTATCAACTTCCTCAAAGCTAATTTTTTTTATTTCAGCAATTTTTTCAATAACTGTTTTTACCGATCTCGGGTCATTTCTTTTTCCTTCTGGACCAAGCCAAGGCGAATCTGTCTCTGTCATTAAAAAACTCAATGGAATATCTCTGACAACCTTTTTGTGTTTTTTGCTTCTCAAAAGTATTGTGTTAACAGAAACATACCAACCATTATCTATTACTCTTTTGACTAAATGGTTTGCACCAAACATATGGAGAAGAACTTTCTCACTTCCTTCCTCTTCCAAAATTTTTATTGCATCTTCATACGCAGCTCTACAATGGACAACTATCGGTTTTTTTAATTCTTTTGCAAATGAAATAAACTCGGTAAAAAGCTCCCTCTGTTTTTCTCTACCTTCTTTATCTTTAATCCAATCAAAATCAAGACCAACCTCACCTATACCACAAATCTTTTCTTTGTTCTTCTTCAATATCTCTAAAAATTTGTTTTTTTCTTCTTCTCCTATTTCTTTAATATATTCTGGATGTATTCCTGCTGTACAGAAAACAAATCCATTATATTTTTCAACCAAACTTAAACTCAAATCTAAATCTTTAGGATGTGCGCAACTACTTATTACCGCTTTTAATTCTTTTTTACATTTCTCTATAACTTCGTCTCTATCATTATAATAATCCTCTTGCTCTAAGTGGCAATGACAATCAATCATAAAATTTAATTTAATTGTAAATTTTAAAAACTCTTCCTAGTTTTATTAGTCTATTTAAACTTTCTTTTCCTCGTTGGTTAAAGCTATCGCATTAACTATTCCATGTTGAGAAGGTCTGGAAGTAACTATTGCATTTCCTATTTCGGTTTTAATTATACTTCCTCTTACTATTATTTTTCTCCTTGCAAAATGAGGATTCGCAGGAGTTTCAACTACATCAATTATTTTAACTTTTTTTGATGTTTTTGTTTTTGGGTCTAAAACATTTGCAAACTGAACAAAAAATGCCTTTATTTTTCTGTTCCCACCCTTTGTTCTTATCTTCTTTCTTCTTTCTTCCCCTATCTTGGTATGAGTAGGTAAGCTACCAAGTTCGTGTTTTCTCTTCTTCCTTGCTATTTTTATAATTCCGCCTGTTTTCTTTCTTCCTTTTTCCCCATGCCACATTGTCATAAAACCACAAGTATTTGATTTTTTGTTTGAATAGATTTATTAACTTTAAACTTAATATTTGTTTTATTAATAAAAGGGAGAAGATGACCGAAAGACCAATAGATGCATTAGATAAAGCGAAAGGTAAGAGAGTTATTATAAAACTTAAGAATGGAGAAGAAATTACAGGAATACTTAAGGCATTGGATTTGCATCTGAACATTTGGCTTGAAGAAGCAGAAGTACAAAAAAACGAAAACAAGACAAAGCTAGGAACAATTTTGGTAAGAGGAGATACAATAGTATACGCTTCACCAGTACAGCTATAGTATATTTATTTTTTACAGTAATATCTCTTATATTTAAAAGAATGGATAAAAATAATTAGAATGGATGTCTTGAAAAAATACATAAATGAAGAAAATTATCAATATAATCAACAAGATAACTCTTATGTAACTATTTTAAATTTTTTGTCAGAATGGAATTTTGGAGCAAAATATGGCCAAATAAAAAGGGAGTTGAAAGTTGAAAAATTAAAGACAAAATTGATGAAACTTCGTGATGAAGGTAT
>JAWCME010000003.1:38305-40788 GCA_039091335.1 Candidatus Aenigmatarchaeota archaeon
TAGGCAAAAAGTTTTTAAGGTGAAGGTATGAGTGAAAAGAATTATGTCATATCAATAGGAGGACATCTTCTGCATAGGGGGGCGAAAAGTAAAGAAGAGTTAAACATTAAAAATTATGAGATGTATGCAGAAGTTATAAAAAAGATAAAAAAAAGGATAAATGCAGGCATAGTTGTGGTTTGTGGAGGAGGGGACATATGCAGAGAAGAAATGAAAAGGGCGAAAGAAATGGGAATAAAAGATAATGTTGAGCTTGATATGATAGGAATAAAGTGGACGCACATTAATGCGGAAATGCTTGGAAACGCTATTGGAGAAGAGGCAACAATACATAAAAAAACTGAAAGTGAGATGAAGGAAATACTAAAAAATTTAGAAAATGGAAAAATTCCTGTTTGCGGTGGGGAAAAACCAGGTCACTCAACAGATTTTGACGCAGCCTTAATTGCAAAAAGCATAAAGGAAACGGGAAAGGATGTTGTTTTTATAGACGCGAGAAAATATCCGCTATACGATAAGGACCCTGCATTGTTCAAAGACGCAAAAAAACTTGATAAAATTTCTTCTGAAAAACTGTTTGAACTTGCTAGAGGGTCAAAGCAAGACCCAGGAACTTATCAAATAGACCTTGGCGCTATAGAGATAATTCACAAATTTAAGATAAAAACAATTTTTATAGATGGTTTTACTGACCCAGAAGAAATAGTCAGGGCTGTTGAGGGGCAACATAGTGGTACTGAAATAGTATAATTTTTTTGAGTGTTTTAAAATTAAATTAGAAACTGCCCCAGTAGCTCAGTTAGTATTCTTATAACAAAGAGCGCGTCACTGGTAATGACGAGGTCGCGGGTGCGAGACCCGCCTGGGGCTCAATAAAAAATAAACGAACTATTTCATCTTCTTTTCAAATTTATAGACAAGCTCTCTTACCTTTTCCAAAGCGTCTATATTAACAGAAATGCTTGTAATACCACACTTAACAAGAAATTCAACAAAATCTGGAATGTTGCTTGGGGCTTCTCCACAAATGGAAGTCTCTATTTTATATTTTCTACAAACTTTTATCACCTCAGAAATCATTCTTTTTACTGCTTTATGTGTTTCTGTAAATTTTTTGGATATTTTTGCGTTGTTCCTATCTATACCAAGAGTTAGTTGTGAAAGGTCGTTTGTCCCAAAACTTATAAATCCTACTCCTTCCTTACAAAAATCTTCTATCGTAAGGGCTGCGGCAGGTGTTTCGACCATTATCCCTATTATACATTTTTTGGGAATTTTGACTTCTTTAGCAATCTTTCTTGCAATTCTAAATTCTTCTACAGAAATTACAAATGGTAACATCAAATGCACATTATCAAATCCTTCTTCATGCAATCTTCTAACAGCCTCAAACTCTGAAATTAAAATTTCTGGCTCATCAATACTTCTCCTTATCCCGTGCCAACCAAGCTGTGGGTTGTCTTCTTTTGGTTCTTCCTCCCCACCTCTCAAATTTCTAAACTCGTCGCTTCTAGCATCCAAACTCCTAACCCAAACGGGTTTTGGATAGAACGATTTTGCTATTGGTCTTATTCCATTCAAAAGGATTTGAATATACTCTTCCTTTTTTCCCTCTTTTATAAGTTTTGAAGGATGAACACCTGCTTTTATTATCATATGTTCTATTCTTAACAGCCCCACACCATCTGAAATTTTTGGAACATACTCAGGAAATTCTGGAAAGGCCAAATTAACCTTTATAGCAGTTCTTGTTTTAGGAATTTCCTTATGAATGACTTCTGGTTTCTTAATTTCAACCTCTCCTGGATAAACAAAACCGTGATAGGCGTCGACTGTAACAAACTGCCCATCTTTAAGTGTTTTTGTTGCAGTTTGAGTACCAACTATACAAGGTATTCCCATTTCTCTAGAAACTATTGCTGCATGACATGTTTGCCCACCAGAATCTGTTATTATTGCTGAACATTTACTCATCGTTGGAACTAAGTCTGGAGAAGTCATAGTAGTTACCAAAATATCACCAGGAGAAACCTTAACTATATCCTCCAAGCCGGATATTATTTTAACATAACCCTTTGCTATTCCAGGAGAAACACCCAACCCTCTTAAAATCGGTTCTGCCTCTATTTTTATTTTTTCCAATTTTGCTTCTGTTGTTACTGCCCTTGCTTGAAGTATGTATATTTTTCCGTTCTCTATTGCCCACTCAATATCCTGAGCATTTCCATAATGCTTTTCTATTTTTAATCCTAACTTTACAAGACCCATCAACTCGGAGTTTGTTAAGATTTGAGCATTAACTTTTTCTTCAGGAGTTTTAATCTCAACTGTTCTATCACTAATCAGGTCCCTTACTTTCATAATCTCCTTTCTTCCTATCCTTTTTTCCACTATTTTCATGTCCTTTGTTATAACATAATGATCTGGTTCTACTGCTCCTGAAACGAGAGTTTCTCCCAAGCCCCAGCACGCCTCTATCACAA
>JAWCME010000003.1:40800-67040 GCA_039091335.1 Candidatus Aenigmatarchaeota archaeon
TCCGGTTGAAGGATTTACTGTAAACATAACTCCACTCTTCTCAGAATTTACCATTTTTTGAATTATCACTGCTATGCTTGCATGTCTAAAGCCATGTTTTGCCCTATAGAAAATTGCCCTTGGTTCATACAAGCTTGCCCAACATTTTTTAATTGCATCAAGCAATTCTCTTATTCCTTTGATATTCAAAAAACTTGCTTGCTGTCCTGCAAAGCTCGCTGTAGGCAAATCTTCTGTTGTTGCAGAACTTCTTACAGCAACTAAAGCATAGTCTTTTCCCGGTGGGATTAATGCAAGGGTATTTGGTATTTTAATTTTTCTTGGAGAAGAAATTTTGTTGTATGCATCTACAATTTCATTCCTCATTTCGATAACATATTCTGCCCCATTAATGATCTTTTTGATTTTTTCGGAGGTCTCTAGAAGATTTTTCGTTTCATCAACATTACAAGAAATTATAAGCCTTTCTATTTCATCCTTAATTTTATTTTTTTCCAAAAAATCCTCAAATGCCTTTGTTGTTATAACAAAACCTTCTGGTACAGGCATTCCTATGGAAATAAGCTCTCCAAGGTTTGCTCCCTTCCCACCAGCAATCATTCCTGAATCCTTTGACAACTCATCGAGCCAAATAATATATTTCATAAAAAAATTATTGAAAAAAGAAAATAATAAGATTAACTCACTCTTCAATCTCTATTCTAGTTGGAGTAGGAAGTTTAAGAGCAGCCTTCTTAAGAGCTTCCTTTCCAATTTTAATATTTGTCTTCCTTATGCTTAACATCATAATCCTTTCTCCTTCTTTAACCTGAGCTGATGGTAGTGATGGTTTTCCAAATGCAAGCCTCATTCCCTGAGAATATCTGTCTGCCCCAGCACCCGTTGCTATTGGTTTTTCTCTAACAACATGATGTGGGTAGAGCAAGACCTTGAAAAAATAGTTTGAACCAAGTTTTGATTGAAGATATTTTTGTGCTACTACACGGGCTGCTTCTAATGCATTACTCCTTATTTGGACTCCATTTTTAGCAATTAAGAAAAGGTTTAAATCGTATTCTCCTTTTGTTCCCATCTCGAACATATGAATTTTGGGGCTTGGTACACCTACTACATAACTTTTTCTTGGTATTTTATAACTTTTTCTTGTATATGGTCTTTCCAATCTTCTAGTCGTTCTTCCTGGTCTTAATCCCATAATACCACTAAAAAATTATTCTTAAGAATATATTTATGTTTTAATTAAAACTTTTTTCTAAAGCAATTTTTTCGCTAAATTCTTTTCTTTGTTTGAATTCTTCCTGTTTTCCTTCATTCCAGTTTTGTACTGGCCTGTAATATCCTACAACCCTAGAATAAACATCGCAACTTGAATTACAAATTGGGCATTTAAATTGTTCTCCCTTGAGATAACCATGATTCGGACAAATACTATAAGTGGGTGTAATTGTAATATAAGGAAGTCTTGTGTTTGAGAATATTTTTTTTAATAATGATTTGCAAGCGTCTCCTGAACTCATTCTTTCTCCAAGGAAAATGTGTAATACTGTACCACCAGTATACAAAACTTGAATATCTTCTTGGTGTTTAATTGCAAATATAATGTCATCAGTAAAATTTACTGGTAGTTGAGTCGAGGAAGTATAATACGGAACTTCTTTTCCTGCTGTGATAATCTTCGGATATTTTTTCTTGTCTTTAAGAGCCAAATTATAGCTAGTTCCTTCTGCCGGAGTTGCCTCTAAATTATACAAATTTCCTGTTTCTTTTTGGAATTCTACTAGCTTTTTAAGCATAAATTCTAATGTTTTTATTGCAAATTTTTTTCCTTCTGGGTGTGCTATGCTCAATCCTAAAAAGTTTAAGCAAGCTTCGTTCATGCCTATTAACCCAATCGTAGAAAAATGGTTTTCTAAGCTTCCCAAGTAGAATTTAGTGTAAGGTAACAACCCATTTTCCATGTTTTTTGTAACAATCTTTCTCTTTATTTCCAAACTTTTCTTTGCTGTTTCCATAGCCTCAGAAAGCCTTTCAAAAAATTGAGATTCATTTCTAGATAAATATCCTATTCTTGGCATGTTTATAGTTACAACACCTATTGACCCTGTATTTACAGAAGATCCAAAAAGTCCTCCTGTAATATTTCTTTGAAGCTGTGTTAAGTCAAGCCTCAATCTACAACAAAGGCTTCTTATATCGCTTGGCTTTAAATCGCTATTTATAAAATTTGCAAAATACGGAAGACCAAGTTTTGCAGTCATCTCAAAAAGCAAATCTGAATTCTCAGAATCCCAGTCCCAGTTTTTTGTTATGTTGTAAGTAGGAATTGGAAAGGTAAAAATTCTTCCTTCGTTTGATTCTTCTAACATAACCTCAATAAAGGCCTTGTTGATCATGTCCATCTCATCCTGATAATCAGAATATGTTTCTTTTAATTCCTTTCCCCCAACTATTGATTTTCTTTCCCTCAAATCTTCTGGTACACTCCAGTCAAGAGTTATGTTTGAAAATGGGCTTTGTCCTCCCCATCGTGCTGTAACATTTAAACCATATATAAATTCTTGGATGCTTTGCTTTACTTGCTTGTAATTTAGTTTATCTGACCTTACAAAAGGTGCCATAAAAGTATCGAAGCTGTTAAATGCTTGTGCACCGGCAGCTTCATTCTGAATTATTCCAACAAAGTTTACAAGCTGGTGAAGCGCAACATTTAAGTGTTTTGGTGGCCTGGTAGAAAGTCTTCCACCTATTCCACTTAACCCCCTTAGCAGGATATAAGACAAATCCCATCCCATACAATAGGGCACAATTCCCATGTAAAGGTTGTGAATATGAATGTCTCCTTCTACATGCGCCTTAGAAATTTCTTTGGGGTATATCCTTGTTAAAATATATTTTGAAATTACTTCTCCTGCAAGCCTAAAGAAAACATTTGAAAAAGAAAAGGTTATGTTAGCATTCTCCTTTGTCCTCCAGTCTGTTTTCTTTAAAAACCCTTCTGTTGTCTTTACCACATCTAAATATCTTTCTTTCTTCACTATGTTCCCCTTATTTCCACATTTTCAATAAACTTCTTCAAAATTTCTCTAAATTCGTCCAAATCTTCTAATGAATATGGTTTCTCATTTTGAAATTTTTTGTCTAAAGTTTTTCCTGGTCTGAACTGTTGAATGAAAAATTTCTTTGAACCTTTTAACCATACTCCTATTTTTTCCATATCCCTCTTTTTTAAAAGTGTTGGCAATACAGTTGTCCTGAATTCATAGTCTATTCCACTACTTCTAATAATATCAATACTTTTCTTTATATCCTCTTTGTTTACTTTAACCCTTGCAACATCTTCATATTTCTCTAAGGGAGCTTTTATGTCCATGGCTATATAATCTATTGTTTTTTCTTCTATAAGCTCTTTCAGCATTTTTGGATTTGTGCCGTTTGTGTCTAGTTTGACTAAAAAACCAAGTTCTTTAATTTTTTTTATAAAGGCCGGCAGGTCTTGATGTATACAAGGCTCTCCACCCGTTAAAACTACTCCCTCTATCCAGTCTTTGTTTAATTTTAAATGTTCAAATATTTCGTCTTCGCTTATGATTTCAAGTTCTTCACTATCATTAACAAGCTCTACATTATAGCAATACGGACATCGAAAGTTACATCTTGGTAAAAAAACTATTGAAGCTATTTTCCCGGGATAATCAATTAGGGTTGTTGGAATGTATCCTTTAATAATCAAAAAATCACTTGAAAAAATTCTTTATTTCTTCCTTTTTCGGTGTATTTCCACGCCATGAAGCTATCTCTTTGTTACCATTTACTATTATTACTGACGGAGTTGAAAGAACATTAAAAAAGGATGCCTCTGCTAATCCATCAACCTCTTTAACATTATAAAACTCAACATTTATACCATCTTTTTTTAAATCTTCTCCAAGTTTTTTTGCTTTTGGGCAGTAAGGACAATTTGGCTGCCAAAAAATCTTCACAATCATTTTGACCAATCACTCTATTGAAATCTTATCAGGCAATTTATAATTTCCTCTTTGCCTGTCTTTAAACTCAGCTTTTTTTCCTTGATTCCAGTTATTAATTATAGTATAATATCCAACAACACGACTCATCCCAACAACATTTTTACTTCCACACTTAGGACATCTTGCTTCTTCCATCTTTTCACCTCCATCCTCTGCAAGTGTAGGATGAGCAAATCTTTTATATCCTCTAGAAACAGAATGACAATCATAACATATTGTAAACTCTGGAGAAATTGTTATTTGTGCGCTTTGGGTTTTTTCCCATACGTTTTTGACTAAAGAAAAAATTGCTTCTGGGTCTGGTTTTTGTTCTCCAAGGAAAACATGTGTTATTGCCCCTGCCTCTGTGAGTGGGTTAAATTTGGATTGTCCAACTATTCTTTGAATGATATCAATTGGAGCATCTGGAGAAAAGTGTATGCTGTTTGTGTAATACACTTCTAACGTTTCCTTATTACCCCTTACGTAATCCTTTGCAAATGGAAACATTCTTAGGTCTATTCTTGCAAGCCTTAAGGAAGAGCTTTCTGCTGGTGTTTCTTCCAAACAAACTTTTAAGCCATATTCTTTTTCAAATTCCTTTGTTTTTAAGTACATTGCAGAAATTATCTTTAACCCAGTTTTATACGCGTCCTCGCTTTCATGTAATTCTTTACCTATTATGTATTTTACACATTCGTTTAGTCCTACCAATCCAATTATGTAAGTTGCCTTATCAAGCTCTATGTAAGGCTTTCCGTCAAAGGCTTTCATACCGACCTGCCACATCGGACCTCCTGGTTCCATAAGCTTTTCCACCCATTTTTTCTTTTGTAGATGAGCTTTCATCGCAATTTCCATTGCCTTATAAATTTCCTCTATCGTTTTTTCCACATTTCCGTGCATCGGTTTTCCTGATCTGTACGCTGCTTGTGGAAGATTTATAGTAACATTTTGAAAACCACAAAACCTTTGAGACTCTGGATGAGTTATCATATTCATGTCAGTAATTTTTGTTCTAAGTCTACAACACTGGGCAAGATGAGCTCCCTCACCCCTATCAAACACGAAGTATGGAGTACCATTTTCGCTTGCTATTAAGCATGCGTACTTTAATAAATCTAGCTGTACTTTGTCCTCAAAACATTTTTGGTCTATGTGCAAATCACATTTCGGAAAAGGAAAAGGCTTTCCTTCAGCATCACCTTCTCTCCATACATCGAGTAATGCCCTTGCAAAAATTTGTGCTTCCTTTTCAAAATCACCATATGTTAAAACTTTCCCGTTTTTTGGATGAAGGGCATAGCCTTCCTTATCCCTTGGAACTTCATTCACATATTCTATATCGTCTCCTTTTTTTATCATATACTTTCCCCCTGCTCCAATTGCAGGAACATTTTTAAGATAGTCTGGAACTCCAAGATGGATGTTAAAATCTATGAAAAGGGTTTGCCCTCCCCTTGAAAATGCGTTCTGGGAGCAGGAAAAAATTAGGTATTGCGCTACTTGTTTTATTTCCCTGTAGCTCATACCTCTTAACAATGGGGCAAAAAATATGTTTAAGAATCCAATACCGAGTGCTCCGGCATAGTATGCTTGCATAGATGCAAGGAAAGTATTCAAATGACCGACAAGTGTCGAAGCATGCTTCGCTGGAGTAGAGGAAGTCGCAAGGTTTAAAAGTTTCAAACCATACTTCTTTATGTATTCTAAGCTGTGAGCAGAGCAATATACCCTTGTTGGAAACCCTAAGTTATGTATGTGAATCATGCCAGATAAGTGCGCTTCCCTCACATCTTTACTAAAAACTTCTTTCAGTGCGAATTGCTTTAAAGAATTTTCAGCAAGAGCAAGGTTTACTGCCTCTGGATTATTGTGAGCAATATTAGCATTTTCAAGAGTTTTGTTAAAAATTACCTCCCTTATGTTAACAGCAGGCATTCCGATTATCTCTTGAACCTCTAGCTTTTTCTGATACCCCCTAACAAAAAGCTCATTATTCACAAGCTCTCTTATTAGTCCAACAGAAATTGTTCTTATTCCAGAAGAAAAAACTTTTTTTTCAACAGCTATAGCAATATCTTCTGCATCTTCGCTAGATATTCCTGTCTCTCTAATCAATGCGTTTTTAATTTTGTTCCTATCCCAGGGCGAAAATTCTCTTGGTGTTGAGACAAGCAAGGATATTTCGGTCGAGTCCGGTTTTCTCTCGCCAACAACCCTAAGCTTTCTAAGCTCTTTCTCAAAAGATTCTATGTCTGTGAAATGTTTGTAGTATGAAGCAAATCTTACATAAGCAACTTCATCTATACTTCTTAGTTTTTCCATCACAAGGTCTCCTATTAGTTTTGTTTTTATTTCCTTCTTTCCAAGACTTCTTAGCTTTTCCTCTATCTCATTTACTACCCTTTCTATCGTCTTTAAACTTATCGGTCTTTTCTCGCATGCTTTTATTATACTTGTTTTTAGCTTATTCCTGTCAAACTTCTCTCTTCTACCATCCTTTTTTATAACAATAAAATCAGTTGTCTCTATAATTTCATAAGTAGTAAACCTTTTTCCGCATTTTAAGCATTCCCTTCTTCTCCTGTTTTTTCCTTCACTAAACCTTTTGTCTATAACCTTTGTTTTTGCAGAAGAACAGTATGGACACCTTATTTTTATCGCCCCGGATACAATATATTGTGTTCTAAATTTTATTTAAACACAATTTATAAAACAAATATAGTTACTTATTAATATTTTTTTCTATAAAACAAAACAAACAAAAGAAA
This sequence comes from Candidatus Aenigmatarchaeota archaeon, assembly GCA_039091335.1. Lineage (GTDB taxonomy): Archaea > Aenigmatarchaeota > Aenigmatarchaeia > CG10238-14 > SCSR01 > JAWCME01. Next base: position 47,582 of record JAWCME010000003.1, read on the forward strand.
ACATATCTTTTAATCTGTAATACTCCTTTAGTAAAGAATTAACTGAGCGTTATTGCTTGTGCCGGACAAGATTTTACTGCCTCCTTACAGTTTACTTTGTTGCTCATCTTTGGGTTTTTAACAACAGCCTTTCCGTCTCCTCCTATTTTAAAAACCTCTGGGCATATTGATGCGCAAAGCCCACATCCAATACATTTCTCCTTATCTATTTTAGGTATTAACAAAGCATCACCTCGACCCAAGTTCAAAAATTTTTTTGTTCATTTCAAAAAATTTCTCGGGGATAATTATCTTCATTGCTTCAAAAATATAATTTTTTTCAATAGGAATCAGTCCTTTAGAACAGGCAAATCCGAGCAAATATATGTTTGTTGGTGTAGATGTTCCGGTTTCTCTTTTAACTATTTCGCATGCGTTCAATACAATAACTTCTTCTGAAAACCTTTTCAAATCCTCTTTTATTCTTTCTAATTTAGGATATTCGTTCGAATATGGTTGTATTACATTATTATCTACAATAAATCTTGTCTTGTTTTCTTTTGAAGCATAATAGCATGCTCTTAATGTTTCCAATAACTCTAAACCAACAATAAGGTTTGCGCTACCTTGTAAGACGAGGGGAGAATAAATTTTTTCTCCAAATCTCACATGTGATTGAACAGAGCCCCCTCTTTGAGCTAGCCCGTGAATTTCAGAAGTTTTGACTTCAAACCCCTGAAGGAGAGCCGCCTCTGACAAAATGTTTTGTAATGTAATTATTCCCTGTCCGCCAACTCCAACAATAACTATATTATATTCTTTCATTTTTTTGCTCCTATTGCGTTTTGAGGACAAACTTGAATGCACACGCCACATCCCGTGCACAATTCTTCATCTATTATAAAGTTGCCCTCTGTTTTCTTTATTGCTGGACAGCCAAACTCTTTTAAGCAAATGCCGCATCTATTACATATGTTTTTATCTATCTCAAACTTGGGTATGGATATTCCCTCTTTTCTCATCTTTCTAATAGCAGTAAGCCTACATTCTTTTCTCGAAATTATAACAGAAGCTTCATTTTTTTCAATAAATTCCTTTACCTTTTCTTTCATCTCTTTTAGATTAAAGGGATTAACAATTGCTAAATTTTCAACTCCACATGCTTTAACTATGTCCTCGATCTTTATCTCCTTTGTTTTTTCTCCAACCCCTGTTACTCCAGAGCCGGGATGTGGTTGATGGCCTGTCATTGCTGTTACCTTGTTATCAAGTATTATAATCAATGGATTAGATTTGTTATATATTATGTTTATTAGCCCCGGAAGTCCTGCGTGAAAGAACGTTGAGTCTCCTATAAATGCTATTGTTTTTTGCTCACTAACCTTCCTTATTCCATGTGAAATTCCTTCAGAAGCCCCCATTGAAAAAACAAAATCTGTTGCTTCGATTGGAGGAAATATTCCAAGTATGTAGCAACCTATATCTCCTGCGTATGTTGCTTCTTTTCCTGCTACACTCTTTACAGCATAAAATGTTGCCCTGTGCGGACAACCAGGACAGAGTACTGGTGGTCTTCTCAAAATTTTCAATTCTTTATAATATTTAATATGTTTTTCTAAATCAATTCCATGCTTTTTTCCGGTAATCTCCCTTAATGCCAACAAAACATACTCTGTTCTTAGTTCCCCTGCTATAGGAAGTATTTCCTTTCCATATACCTTCAATTTTGGTCTTACTTCTTTTGAAATTCTAATAACACCTTCTTCTAGAAAGGGCTCTAACTCTTCAACAACAAATACCGAATCAAGCCTTTTTATGAAATTTTTGATCTTATTTTCTGGAATAGGATGCGTCAGCCCAAGTTTTAGTACTGGAAATTTTATTCCCAAATGTTTTAACGATTCCATCACATAGTTAAAGGAAACACCAGAAGTTATTATACCAAATTTACTTTTCATGTCTTCATAGAAAACAGGATTAATTTTTTTTGCAAACCTCTCAACCTCTTTCAACTTTTTATGAATTTCTTTGTGCGTGTCCATTATAAACGGAGGAAAATTTCTCATTTTTATGTCTTTGATAAACTTCCCTTTTTTTTCAGTTTTTATAATTTTTCCAAGTTTTACTATTCCTCCCATATGGCTTACTCTTGTTGTAAGCCTCAGCAAGACAGGTATTTGAAGTTTTTCTGAAATTTCAAATGCATGCTTCACAAAATCCTTGCACTCCTGAGGGTCTGAGGGCTCTAGCATTGGAAGATGGGAAATTAGAGCAAAGTATCTTGAATCTTGTTCAGATTGGGCAGAGCTCCAGCAATTAGGGTCGTCTGCAAAAACTACAACCATACCAGCCTTCAATTTTGTATATGCTAAGGGAAAAAGAGAGTCGCAGGCAACATTCAAGCCATAGTGCTTAAAAGATACCATACTCCTTATTCCGCTTAACGCAGCTCCTGCACATGCCTCTAGAGCAACCTTTTCGTTTGTAGAGTATTCAAAATATATTCCTGTCTCATTTGCTATTCTTGCGAAAGCGTCTCCTATCTCAGACGCTGGTGTTCCCGGATAGGTTGAAGCAAATTTTACACCAGATTCGATTGCTCCTCTTACTATCGCCTCATTCCCAAGAATAAAAACTTTATCTTTATCAGACAGAATTTTTTCCATTTTTTCACGTTTTAATAATATTTAATCTTTAGAATTAAAGTTATTTTTTACTTCCCTAATAACAAGGGCTAGCCTCCTAATCCCTTCTATTATTTTTTCTTCAGACATGTTACTGAAGTTTAGACGCATTGTTCTGTTGTTTTTTCTTTCAACAAAAAATGCTGAACCATGTACAAAGGCAACTTTTTCTTTTATTGCCCTTTCAAAAATTTCGGATGTGTTGATTCTTAAATTTTTTGGAAGTTCCACCCAAACAAAAAGCCCTCCCTCTGGAATTGTATAATTTGTGCCTTCTGGAAAATATTTTTTAATTGAATCTATCATCAAGTCCCTTTTTCTTTTATAAATTCTCCTTATCTTCTCTACCTGTTTTTCTATTGCTCCAGAGCGAATGTATTCATAGGCTATTTGTTGGGAAAAAGCATTTGAGCAAAGGTCTGCTCCTTGTTTTGCTAAAACAATTTTATCTATTATGTCTTCTCTACCAACAACCCATCCAAGCCTTAGCGCCGGGGAAAGAATTTTTGAAAATGTGCTTGTATAGGTCACAAGACCCAATTTGTCCATAGATTTGATTGGATAAAGTGGTTTTTTTGAATAATATAAGAATCTATACGCATCGTCTTCTATTATTGGAATTTCGTTTTCATAAGAAATCTCGAGAAGGTGTTTTCTTCTTTCATGGCTCATCGTTATCCCTGTCGGGTTCTGGAAGTTTGGTATTGTATAGATGAATTTAATTTTTCTTCCTTTCGCTTTTTCTTCCTTTATTTTCTTTTCAAGATACTCTGTCAAAATTCCTTCATCGTCCATAGGAACTCCTAAATATCTTGGTTGATAGGAGTTGAAAGCACATATTGCCCCAATATAGGTTGGGAGTTCTACGGCAATTATATCCCCAGGGTTTATAAATATTTTACCTATAAGGTCTAAGGCCTGTTGTGAACCTGTTGTTATTATTATTTCATTAATCCCACATCTTATTCCAATTTTTCTCATCATTTTAGTAAGCTCTTTTCTTAACTCAATGAATCCCTCGGTGGTACCATACTGTAATGCACTTTCCCATCTTTCATTCAAAATTTTTTTTATTATTTTCCTTATTTCACTCACAGGAAAAGAGTCTGTACCAGGCATCCCTCCTCCAAAAGAAATAATATCCTTTTTTTCAGTGACTTTAAGTAACTCCCTTATTTCAGACGCCTTCATAAACTTAACTCTTTCTGCAAACTCCATTCTCTCTAATTTTCATTTATTTTTTTGAAATTTTATTTTTCTTGCATCAATGTTTAAATATTCGTTAAAAACCAATATTTAATAAAAAAGGTGAAGGAGGTTAAAAAATGGCACTGGCTGTTAAATCTGCGGTTAGGGGACTATTAGGAAAGGGAATAAGAGTAAGTGAAGATTTTTGGAAGGAATTGGACGAAAGAATTAAATGGAAGGTTAAGAGGGCCACAGAAAGGGCAAAGGCAAATGGAAGAAAGACTGTAAGGGCTTGTGATTTATAAACTAATATTTCAAAAATTCAAGGAATGGAAATGAAAGTAATAGGGGTAACAGGAACTATTGGGTCTGGAAAAAGCATAGTTAGAGAGTTTTTAATTAAAAGATTCAACTGCTATTGTGTTTTACTCTCTTCTGTAATTAAAACAGAGGGCAGAAAGAAAAAAACAAGCAGGCGAGAATTGCAGGATTTAGGTAATGAATTGAGAAAGAAGTATGGAGCCCACATACTAGCAAAGCTTGCTGTGGATTATTTGCAAAAAAACAAGGAGATGGCGGTAATAGATGGAATAAGGAATCCTGCTGAAGCCGAATTCTTAAAAAAAACTTTTGGAAACAATTTTTTCCTAATAGCGGTTGATGCCCCAAAAGAAATTAGATTTGAAAGACTTTTAAAAAGGGGAACTGAAAGGGATCCAAAAAACTATGAGGAATTTATTGAAATGGATGAAAGAGAAATGGGAAAAGGAGAGCCAGAATACGGACAGCAAGTTGAAAAGTGTATGAAGATGGCAGATTTTCTACTAATAAACGATGGAAGAATAGAAGAAGTTGAAAGCAAGTTAGATGAAATATTAAAAAAGATAATGGCTAAGTAAAATCTTTGAATATCTTGCTCTCTTCTATTTTTCTTTGTTTTTGATATTTTGCGTCTCTTTTTAAGTAATATGGTTTTTCTGCTGGAGAAGTTAGTTTGTGTAGAACTAGTTTACATATTCTCATTCCAGGATAGAGCGCAACTGGCATTTTTCCAACATTTATTATTTCAAGCGTGAATACGCCTTCCCATCCCGGATTTATTCCGGCAGCAGTTGCATGAACCACTATACCAAGCCTTCCTAGGCTACTCCTTCCATCAACAACTCCCATCAAATCATCTGGAACTTTTATGTACTCTTTTGTACTTGCAAGAACAAATTCCCCTGGATGAATAATAAACGGTTCGCCTTCTTTCACTATTATTGTTTCTGTATACCCGTCTACAAAATATTTTATGTCTATATACGGAGTAGAAATTGTTTTAAAAATTTTAAACTCGTTTCCAAGCCTTAAGTCTATCCAAGCCCCCTCTATTTGGTCTTCTTCCAGCGGATCTATTTTTATTCTCCCATCTTTCAAATATTTTTTTATATCCTTGTCCGAAAGTATCATAACTAAACCTCAAATATACTTTTTATTTGCTCATAAACGTCTTCATATATGTTCATTGAGACCGCAAAGTGGTTATAGCTTCCAACTCCAACACCAATTTTTTCTGCCATGTGTTTTTGTAGCTCTGTTAAAGCAAATGCATTTAGAGGGAATGCATTGAAAAGATCGTTTGTTTTCATTACAACAAAAAGATGAAGCTTTCCTTCGATTATTTGTGGGTGAATATAAACTATACAAGGGGAGGATGTTTTTTCCCTCTTTGGGCCAAATTTAATAGAATCCCTAGAAGGAATCCAACTTATAAGCACAACACTTCTTCTTGAAGGGTCTTTTTTAAGTGTATCTATTGCAAGTTGAACTTGGTCTATTACTCTAGCTATACATTTCCCCCCAGAAAGTTTTTCTGCTATATTCCCAACTTCTTCTTCTTTTGTAACGTTTGGCCAGTTTGCCCTTACATCGCAGTCAGGATAACATCTAAACCTTCCAAAATAAGTGTAATCAAATGCATTCTCCTTCTCTTTATCTTCCATGCCGAAAATTACGTTCTTTGAGTATTCTTCTGCCTGTCCTTTTTGTACTGGTGCTTTTGGATGAATCCTCGGTTCTTTTAAAGGAGTCTTAACCGAAATAAAAACAGGCATGTCTTTTTGGTAACAAGAATAGTCTGGCGCTTTTATGAATCTTTCAAATCCATTTTTCATAACTTCTTTCACAGTTTTTTCCCATGCCTCTCCAAGCGTTTCTGCCTGAATCAGTATTGGTTGATATTCCATATTCTAACCTTTAAGCAAAATTGTAATTCAATACTTAAATAATTTTCATCTCAGTTAAATTCAAATTTAACTGGAATAATTTTTTGAGAATTCAATTCATAAACTCATTTGTCTTGCTCGTATGGTGTCCTGTTTTTCAAAGCATTTTCTGCCTTTTGTAGTTCCCTCCCAAGGTATGCCGCGTGTTCTAGTCTAGAGACAAGTCCTTCTCTTATAATTGTGTGACAGATTTCTTCTGCTGTTTTCCCTTCTATAATTTTATTAAGTTTGTGGGACTTCATGCATCTCCTCCACTCACCATCATATCTTTTCAATTCTTCTTCGTCCCACTCAGCTGTATAGTGTTCCACTACTATCTTTCCATCTTCTTGTTTTAAAAAAATTGTAAAAAACCCCTTTGGGTCAAGAACAACATCCTTAGCTTCCTCATGAGTTGCTTTTATTGGTTTAATAATTTCAACTTTGATCGAGGAATCAAATGGTCCTGGATTATTTTTAACACATTCTTCCACTTTATTCAAAATTTCTTCCAATTTTTCGCAACCTATCAAGTCAACTATTTTCACCTGTTTTCTAAACAGCTCTATTTCTTCGTTCTTCAAATTTTTTAGATAAGGCATCGCTCCTATTGCTCCGATTATTTTTCCCTCACCATCAACCCCGTTTTCAACCAAACACTTTAGAGCTTGCCCAACATAGTGTCCTTTTGGCTCTTCGCCGCAAACAATCAAAAACCTTATGAGTGGGTTAGAAACAATGTTTTTAACTATTCTTTCTATGCCGATATTCTCAGTTACGGCCTTTCCAACAATCGCAATTTTTTCTGAATTAATCTTTTCGATTAGCTCAAGACTTGAAAGCGTACAAACAGCAACGCAAGATTGTTTATTCAAAACTTTATATCTTCCAGGTAAAACGGGCCATTCTTGATTCATTGATATTTAATTTGGATGTTAAACTTAAAATTTACTAAAAACACCTTTTAAATAACTAAGCAAACCTCTCCTCTTTTTTTCTTCCCTTTTCTTAAGAATGTTCAAAACCTTTTTTATAGTTTTTTCTGCTTCTTCTGCTTTATGTTTATCGTTTCCTATCCCAGAGCTATTACCAACCCCAACCACAATAATTTTCCCTTTTGTCCTTCTTATATTATCCTCTATTAGCCCAATAACTTTTTTAATAGATGCAACTATTTCTTTTTTCATTGGTTGTACCGCTTCCTCCTGACTCATCTTAATAACAATAGAGTCTAATGGTATGTTTTTCTTTACAGCTATGTTCTCTATATACGACTTATCAATACCTATTCCTCCTATCGCAACCCCTATACCTTCTGCTATTCCTCCTGTTTTTTCCCCCTCTAGCTTTAGCGATGCGTCAATAGTAATTATTTTTGAAATTCTTTCCTTTCTTACAATTTTTTCAACTGCTTTTCCCAGTCTTCCAAGCCTTCCTCCAGGACCCCTTGCTTTTATAAGAAAAACGTCTCTCCCAAAAATTTTCCTTTTAGCAACAACAGTATCTTCTTCTATTTCCTTTACCTTTGCATTACCTATTAAGTGAGCAACAACCAAACTCCCTATACCGTCTCCTATTGGCCACCCGTTTGTGAGAGATTCCGTCCCACTAAGAAGCGCCTTTGCCAATTTTTCTAGCGTTGGAACATACATTTGAAGGAGAAATGCTAGCTGAAGGTTTTTGGTTTTTCTTATCGTTTCAACATAGTGCCTAACTATCTTTGAAATTTGATTAAGAGACATGGTTGCAGAAAGTCCCATTAAAACATTTGCTTGCTCTTCTGAATCTAAGTTTGGTGCAATTGTCTTGACAAAATACTTGAACCTTTTTTCTTGTAGCATAACGATATGCTCTATCTTTTTAATTATCCCAAAGGGGTCTAGACTTACCGGCTCTATCACAAAGAATTCAAGGAAGTTGTTTATTTTATCTTTCAAATCCTTTCTTGGTTTTTTTGATATTTTTTTAATTACAATTTTTTTCCCTTTTAATGTTAAATTTCTTAGAAGTTTTGCAGACTCTTCAAGTCTCCAAAGCATCTGCCAGACTATTATCTTTGAATAGAAAAAGAAGAATATTATGAGGAGTATAAACGAAATTATATTGCCTATTCCAATCTCTCCTATTTGATAAAACATCTCTCCACCATTTAAAAAGTTTATTATGTAATAATATATTAGTAAATTTATTAATTTGGGATTGGATGAAGTGGAAAGCCATACTCGCAGTTCTGTTGTTGCTTGGTATATTTGGCCTATTTTTTGCAAAGGGTAAAACATATATAGACCTGCTTAGTAGACGTGTTGGAGAATTTGTGGACATAATATTAAGAAAACCTCCCTCGGGCCTATTCTCATTTTCATTAACAACAGAAAAAGAAACCTTTTATGGACAAAAATATAAATTACACAACTTTACGTTTTCCTTCAGAGGATTATACAATTCTTTGAAGGTAGATGGTAGAAAAATAGGATTAAAGGAAGAAAAAGAAATTGAAATTAATTTGAAAGGCAGCGAAGGAAGCTTTGAATTAATGAATGATGGGAACATAAGAATTGAATGCTATTCTGAGTATATAGAGATTGACAATGTTATATTCTCTGAGGTAAATTCTAAGATTGAGATGGAAGCACCAATATCAAACTTTTTAATTACCGGTATAGAGAAGGATGAAATAATATTACAGCCTGTTAAGGGCAGTATAAAAATATTTAGAAATAACTTAGAGCCTAGCACGATTAATGTAGAAGGGGAAAGGGTTGAAATTAAAAATTTCTATGGAAAATTAAATTTAAACAATGAAGAATGTACTCTTTTAGGAGATGCCAGTTCAATCAAAGGAAAAAACTTTAGCTTTACTTCTTCCAGCTAAATTATATTAAGCTGAAAAACAAAATAATAAATTAGGTGATGTGGTGGGTTTAATTGATAGTTTTTTAAGCCGAATCAAGAAAGGTGGGGACGAGCATATTGAGATACCCGAAGAAGAGGAAGGAAAAAAAGAAGTAATTGTGCGAGTTGAGACACTAAGGGACTTTGTTGACACAGACAGAATATCAAGACTTGTTAAAGATGGAAATATAGTTTTTGTTAAGACAGCAGAAATTCAAAGACATGACCTAGGAGAATTCAAAAATTCTGTAGAGAAATTGAAGAGGAATTGCAGACAGTTTGGATGGGATATAGTGGGTGTTGAGGAGGGCTACTTAATTTTAACTCCACCATTCGCAAAAGTAGAAAGATAGTTTTTGAATAAGTTTTTTAATTTCAAAACGGTCTTTGGTTTCTTCTTAGTTCAAATAGACTTGAAAGGTTTCCTGCCATGTCCTTCAAAGAAGAATAAAATAATTCAATCTCTTCTTCTGAAAGTCTTGCTCTTTGGTCTGCCTCTATCAAAACAGATGGAATTCCATAGCTAGAATCTCCACTCAAAGCAAGAATTAAAGAAGATATTTCGTTTGCTGTTTTGGGCGCGTCCTTGTCTTCAATGAAATCAATCCTTATTGGCCTCTCGAACTCTGAGGGCCTTAAATAAAAACTGAATATTTTTTGTGAAAAAATACCAAATTCTTTGAGTACAGGATGATTGCTCGGATTTGAAGAATAACTGAAAACTAAGCTTCTTTCATTTTTTTCAAGCATATAAGTTAAAATGTTTGTGTCCTTTGTTCTCTCAAGCAAAACACTTGTTTTTTCTTCCATGGGCAATGTGTTGCTCATAATTTCACAAAATCTCTTTCCTCTTGAGTCCTCTATAACTCCTGCCAAAACAACTCCTCTTTTAATTGCTTCTTTAAGCAGCTCCTTATAAGAATCTATCATCTTTTTATACGTCGGAAAAAGTAAGGAGTTTTCTGAAGGCCTTTCTGTATAATGTGGAACTATAGAACCGTTAAGAAATAAAACGTCTGGTTTAAATTTCTCTATCATCTCTATTGCGGTTTTTGTTTCTATGGTCTGTCTTTCCATGTTCGAGTTAATCTCAAACTCGAGTTCAGAGAACGGGTCAAATAGTATTATTGGCTTTGGTATTGGAATTGAATTTGGATGATAATCTACTTTTTCTATTCTTTTATTTTTAAAGTAGAATATTACCCCCACTGCCCTTAAAAGGATTATGTCTATTCCATGTAAACTTTTTTTTACCATTCCTCCGTCTACCCCTGCTATGGAATTTTTTTCTAGGGAAGATTTTTCTATTCTAAAAAAAGTTTTTTTCTCCAGAACCTCCTCACCGGCGTTGCTTAAATCTGCATTTCTTAAATTTCTTCCTATTTCCATCCTTTTTTTCTCAATCTCAATTATTTTATTTACAAAATCTTTTGTCAATTCAATTATACTCAAAACATCACCAATTAAAATTAGTTATTTATTTAAAATCTGTTATTTGATTATTATGGATGTTAGTAGGTTTGGTACATTTATATTTGATCTAGACGGCACAATATGGAGTTGGAAAAAACTTTATGCTGGAAGTGCAGAAACGATTGAAAAATTAAGGAAGATGGGGAAACAGATTTTGTTTGTAACAAACAATACGTTGCTCTCAAGAGATAAAATGTTTAAAAGAATTAGAAATTTTGGAATTGATTTGGAGAAGGAAGATTTAATAACTTCTGGTCTTGTTACAAAAGAATATTTAAAAAATAGAGAAGGAAAGGTAATGGTTTTTGGTGATGGAATTAAGGAAGATTTGAAAAAAGGAAAAATAAAGATCAGTAAAAAAGATGCAGATTATTTGGTTGTTGGGTATGATAAGGATTTTAACTATAAGAAGCTTGTGACTGCAGTAAAGGTATTGAATAATGGGGCAAGGTTTTTGACAACTTCTAAGGGAGAATGGCTTGTTATAGATGGAAATTTGATCCCTGGAACTGGAATAATAGTAAAAATATTGGAGCGGGCAACAAACAGGAAATCCTTGCTTATGGGTAAACCTTCTAAATATATGCTGTCTTTTTTAAGCTTATTCGTTCAATCTCCATTCAAAAGAACAGTTTTGGTTGGGGATGAGCTTGAATCTGATATATTGATGGGAAAGAAAGCAGGATATTTTACCGTACTTGTTAGAAGCGGTGTAGATAAAAAAGTGAAAAAAATAAAACCTGATTTAGTAATAAATTACGTAAAGGACTTAATTTAAAATTTTTAGAATTGAAATAAATTAATGGTGGTTAATTTCAAACCAAAGTTTTTCGTCACAACACCAATATATTATATAAATGCCCCTCCACACATAGGTCATGCTTACACAACTATAGCAGCAGATATCTTAGCAAGGTTTAATAGGCTTAAAGGAAGGGATGTTTTCTTCCTTACCGGCTTGGATGAAAATTCTGTAAAAACTGTACAAGCTGCAAAGGAAAAGGGAATGGAAATAAAGAAGTATGCAGACGAAATGGCAGAAAAATGGAAGAATGTGTGGAGAATATTGAATATAAGTAATGATGATTTTATAAGAACTACAGAAAAAAGACATGAAAAAAATGTGAAAAAATTTTTCATGCGTGTTTTTAAAAATGGTGATGTTTATAAAGGGGTGTATGAAGGCCTTTATTGTGATGGTTGCGAGGCATTTCTGAGTGAGAACGACCTTTTAGAAGGAAAATGTCCATTGCACAAAAAAGAACCCAGGGTTGTTAAGGAGGAAAATTATTTTTTCAGGCTCTCGAAATATAAAGAAGAAATACTTAAGTATATAGAGAATAATCCTGATTTTATTCGACCCAATTCAAGAAGGGAAGAAGTTTTGAGTTTTATTTCCTCTGGACTTAAAGACATAAGCATTTCAAGACCTGGATTAAACTGGGGAATTCGTTTACCAATAGACAAAAAACATGTTTTTTGGGTTTGGTTTGACGCACTTTTAAACTACTTGATAAAGAAAAAATATTGGCCTGCATCTGTGCAGCTAATAGCCAAGGATATACTTAGATTTCATGCAGTAATATGGCCTGCAATGCTCTTAAGTGCTGGCTACAAACTCCCTGAAAAAATATTTGCTCATGGTTTTCTTACGGTTAACAAGGAGAAGATAAGCAAAAGCCTTGGAAATGCTATAGACCCTGTTTACTTGGCTGAAAAATATTCCGTTGACGCCTTAAGATATTTTCTTTTTAGAGAAGTTTCTTTTGGAGAAGATGGTGATTTTTCTGAGAATAGCCTTAAGATGAGGTTGAACGAAGAGTTGGTTGCAAATATAGGAAATTTTATTAATAGGGCACTATCTTTTACTTGGTCAAGGTTTGATGGAATTGTTCCAAGGCCAGAAAAATATGATGAGTACGACAAGGAATTTTTAATCAAAATCAAGGAAGTAAGCTCAACTGTTAGTGAAGAGATTGAGGAATTGAGGATTGATAAGGCGCTTGGAAAAATAGTTGATTTCTCCACTTTCTGTAATCAATATTTCCAACAAAAAGAACCTTGGAAGAAAATAGAAAATTCAAAATGTTGTGTTTATTTAAGTGTAAACGCTGTAAGAAGTATGGCAATACTTTTAGAACCTTTCATTCCTTATTCTTCAGAAAAAATATGGAAGAATCTTAACCTTCCTGGCTCAGTGCATAAACAGAAATGGAAAAGCATTTTCAAACTAAAAATAAAGCCTGGACACAAAATCAACAGGCCTGAAATAATTTTTAAAAAGGTGGAGTGAGGTGATCGAATGAAAGAAATTTCTTTCAAAGAATTTCAAGAACTTGATTTGAGAGTAGGAAAGGTTTTAGAAGCAGAAAGAATTAGCGGATCGAAGAATTTGATTAGGTTGCTTGTTGATTTTGGAACTGAAAAAAGACAAAGTGTGGCTGGACTTGCTGAATGGTATGAACCAAAGGATTTAATCGGAAATAAATATGTTTTTATCCTAAACCTAGAAAGGAAAAAGATGTTTGGACTAGAATCAGAATGTATGATATTTGCCGCTGACGATGGTAGGGGGAATGTTGTTTTGATAAGACCGGAAAAAGACGTTGAAGCAGGAAGTAGGGTAAGATGATTAGAAAAGTTGTTTTGTTCTTTGTTGGAATGTTTCTTTCCGTACATATTTTAGGTTTATATATAGGAAATGAATATGTTAAAATGATTAGGGCTGGTGAGGCCACACCTGTTTTTGAAAATCCAGAGGCGGTAGAGAGCTCTTTGTCGGTTTTCCTCTATATAATTTTGGCCACAGCAGTTGTAATGATTATAGTAAAATACATAAAAAGAATTATTAAAGGTTTAGAGATTTTAGTGATGTTTACAGCAACACTTATAACATTTGATTTTTTAATTCCGTTCAATGTATCTTTCATTCCTTTAAGCTTGATTGTAGCTCTTTCTCTAACCATTTGGAGAATTTTAAGACCAAGTACGCTTAACCATGTTTTGGCTATTGTTTTTTCACTACCAAGTGCTGGTGTTTTGATTGGCTCTTCCTTAGGAATAATTCCTTCCCTTCTTTTAATTGTTTTGATCTCGTTTTACGATTTTTTTTCTGTATTCTTTACCAAGCATATGGTATATTTAGCAAGAGAGTTTTCTAAATATCAAAGCGTATTTGTTGCAAGTTTTCCCTATAAAATTGAAAAGGGCACATCAAAAAAATTTAAAGATAAAAAAATCTGCAGATACCATATTTTCCAGCTTGGAGGAGGAGATATAGTAATACCTTTGATATTCTCCGTTTCTGTGCTGTCTTCCTTCAGTTTATACCATGCCATTCTTACTAGCCTAGGCTCTTTAATATCAGTTTTTATTTTAACATCTATACATTCAAAAAAACCTAGACCATTGCCAGGAATTCCTTTTATAAGCGTTGGTATGTTATCTTTTTTTCTTCTTTCACTTTTTCTTTTTTAAATTTTTACATATAAAAAATAATTTTGATATTATGAAAAGGGTTAGAGATTTCATGAATAAAGAGGTAATTTTCTTTACACCAAACGATTCTATATTCGAGGTTGCAAGGATTTTTTCCGAAAGGGGTATATCAGGAGCTCCTGTTGTTGAAAGAAATAAGGTTATAGGAATAGTAAGTGAATCCGACATAGTTAGGTTTATGTGTACAAGGATCGGGAAATCTTTTTCAAAAATACCAACTCTTAGCACTCTTTTATTTTCTGTTATAATTGAAAACATTGAAGTGAAAAAAGAGCTTGAAAAGATTTCAAAAATTAATGTAAAAGATGTTATGTCAAGAGACGTTATTTCAATTTCTCCTGAAAAAAGTATATTTGATGCCGCAAGTCTTATGGAAAAAAAAGACGTGAACAGGCTTCCAGTTATTGAAGATGGAAGACTTGTTGGTATAGTTACAAGGGCAGATTTAATAAGGGCTTTAATTAGTGAAGAAAAAAACGAAAAAAGTAAATGTGAAAACAGTAATTATTAAAAAATGGTTCGTCGATTTTAAATAAATTTGTTTTTGCCATTAATTTTGAAAGTTAGATTTAAATCAAAACATAAACTTTTTAAAGCGGTAAGAGAAATAATTTATAATGAAAGATTTAAAAATCTTTATATTTTTATTATTTCTAGCAATGATGTTCTTTAATTTTTCAAATGGTGTTTTTGCTTCAGTAGAATGGGTTATAGAAAATGAAACAATTGCTCCTGTGAATAATTTTTTCTTGAACATAAGCTGGACGAACTCTACGGTTGTTGGAACAGAAGAAGGTAATTATCGACTAAACAATATAACTTTTAACCTAACCAATACCATAGGCACTTTATCTTTATTTTACATCGATGGAAGTTATGATTCTAACGCAGAAAATCTAACCTTTAATTCTATAACTAGTAGCTTATTAGCATGGGGAAATGACACATCATATACAACTCAAACTGAAGCTTGGTTTGCTTTTAATGTAAGTGCTCCTCAAGCCGAAATATATGAAATTACTATAGAAGAAATGTATTCAAACAATACTGATTATATCACAAATACTTCTACCTTACTTTTAACGATTGATAAATCTCCAACAGAGGTAAATTTGTATTTGAATGGAACAGGAAATAAAACATACGTGAGGGGTGATATAGCCAACATCACAGCAACAGTAAATGTGACTGGAAAAAATGTTACGATAGTGGCTAATTTTAGCTCTACTGTAGTTCTTGCTACTGGTCCCACACCACGAACCAATATAACTAACACGCTTAATTTAAATACTGGTACGTATAATATCACTGCGTATTTTGTTGACGATGGAAATTATACCCAAAGTTCAAAAACTTATTGGTTAACAGTAACAACTCTACCAGACGGCTATTCTTGCACCGAAAATTATCAATGTTCGGGTGGGCATTGTGTGCACGGTATTTGCAGAAGCTCTTCCACTCACTGTGGAGATGGGTATTGTGATCCTGGAGAAACTTGCTCGAACTGTCAGGTAGATTGTGGTAGATGTCCTGCCCCATCTTACGGGGCAGCTCCAAGTAGACCAAGTCTAATTGTTAGTACAGAGCCCGGAAGGGGTCTTGTTTACTTAAGTTTCATCAAATCTAATGAAAAAACCAACATAACATTTGAAAAAAGAAGAGATTTGAATGTTTTTGAACTTAGCATTTTGGTTGTGAACAGGGCAAATTCTGTAAGCATAAATGTGGAGAAACTTGATAAAAGACCTGCAGAAGTTCAAGTGGACGTTGTTGGAAAAGCCTATCGATACTTAAAAATAACAAAAGAAAACCTGAGAGATCAAGACATCGCTCAAGCAAAAATTAAATTCTTTGTAGAAAAATCTTGGATTAACGAAAACAACATAGATCCAAATACAATTGCTCTCTACAGATTTTCAGACAACAAATGGAATAAGTTAACTACAACTAAACTAACAGAAGATTCAAATTATGTATATTATGAAGCAGAAACCCAAGGATTTAGCTACTTTGCAATTGCTGGTGAAACAGGAAAGCAAATATGCCCATTTGAATGTTGCATTGGAGAAGCAAACTATTATGATAAGACCTGTGCCTCTGGCTATATCTGTGAAAACAGAAGATGTGTTAGTGTAGCTGTTTGTGAAGAAAATTGGGTTTGTACCAAATGGAGCGAATGCGTACAAGGACGACAAACTAGAAGTTGTAGAGACACAAACAATTGCGGTACTGCGCAGAGTAAACCAGCTGAAATACAGGAATGCGCCACACCAACAGTTATACCAATAGAATTAGTTGTGGGGATTGTAGCAACACTTATAATAGCTATTTTAATTGTGTGTATTTTATTCTTGAAAATTGTAAAAAAGAAGAAAAAATAAAGCTACCAGCTACTTTTAAAAACTGCTTATTTTTTTGAAACCCTATTATTTGACGGATTTTTTAATAGACAAAAACAATTTAATAGAAGGTAGAAAAGAATGAAGAAAAGAAAATGGCTTAATAGAAACGTGGCTGCAATGGGATTTGGGAGTTTATTCAGTGATGCTAGCCATGAAATGGCCACTGCAACTTTGCCCCCATTTTTAATGGAATTAGTAGGAGCTGCTACTGCACCTCAACTACTTGGTTTGATTACTGGCTTATCAGATGCTTCTTCAAGCTTTGTAAAAACATTTTCTGGCTGGTTAAGCGATAAACTCAGGAAAAGGAAGCCCCTTGTTACATTGGGTTACTTTCTAACTGGAATTTTTGTTGGACTTACAGCATTTGCTAGAGATTGGTTTGAAGTTTTAATTTACAGGGTGTTGGCTTGGATAGGAAGAGGAACAAGAGAACCCCCAAGAGACGCTTTACTTGCTGATTCTGTTGATAAGAAATATTATGGCCATGCATTTGGCTTTCATCGAGCAATGGACACTCTAGGAGCAATAATAGGTCCGTTAACTGCATTCTTTCTAACACCCCTAATTGCTTTTAGAGATATTTTCCTTTTATCTTTCATCCCTGGTTTGCTAGCTGTTCTTGTTATAACAATAGGTATAAAAGAAGGAACGAAAAAACATAGAGAAAAAATTAAAGGATTGATAGGAAATATAAGGGCTTTGCCTAAAGGCTTTAGATTATTTCTTTTTATCATGTTCGTTTTTGGAATCGGAAACTTCAATCGAACTTTACTTTTGCTTAGAGCACAAGAGATATTAACACCTGTAAATGGAATTATAATTGCAGGTAGCATGGCTGTTTTGTTCTATACCATAAGAAACATTGCTCAGGCTATAGCAGATTATAGCATAGGAGCCTTAAGCGATAAAGTTGGAAAGAAGATTTTATTGGCATTTTTAGGGTTTTTCTTGTTTGGCATCATGTCTTTGGGATTTGTTTTTGCAACTACCAACTTATTTTACTTTATCTTTCTCTTTGTTTTATCCGGAATAAGCGCAGCCACATACACAGCATTGGAAAAAGCTTACGCAGCAGACCTTTTGCCATCGAACATAAGAGGAACTGGATATGGTGTGCTACATACCATTGATGGTATAGGAGATTTTATTTCAAGCTTTGTTGTTGGGAGTTTATGGGTAATAGTCTCTCCAACCGCAGCTTTTGTATATGGAGCTATTCTTTCTTTTATTGCTACATTTCTTTTATTGTCCCTAACAAAAATGTAGATTTATAAAATTATACGATTTTTTGCATGAGATATGTTATTAATATTATAATAAGCAAAAATTCTTGAAGATTATTTACATCAACCTTCTTTACTATAAGCAAATCTTTATTCTATCATCAGTTTAAACCCGCATCGAGTAGTATAGCTTGTCAGACTTGCTATATATTACCACTACTCCTTTGCAAACTTTCTTGCTTGCTTTTAACAAAGTTCTCAATAAAATTCATAGCTTCGACGACAGCTTGCGGAGTAGCGGTATAAATTTTTTCCATGCTTCCTAACAGCATATAAAGATTAGCAAGGACGCCCAGGATATGGGATGAACTCCAGTTTGAACTGTTTTGTTGAAATTAGCATTTTCTGACATTCTATTGAATATTATGTGTTTTTGTTGATTATGTTATTTACATTCCGCTTGATATAAATTTTTATAACTTCTTAAATTTTAACATAAGGTTAAGATTTTATACTATTTCGTGCGGTGAGTATGAAAACGAGACTTGAAGACAAGCTTTATGGTGGTTTAATGATAGACGACCCACTAATAATTGAACTTATAAATTCAAAACATGTTCAAAGACTTAAAGGGATAACTCAAGCCGGTTATGTAATTTTCCTCAACCCTACTCATCCTTATGCAAAATTCAAAGTTACAAGGTATGAACATTCGATAGGTGTTTATGCTTTACTAAAGAAAATTGGTGCTTCAAGGTTAGAACAAGTAGCTGGTTTATTGCATGATATTTCCCATCCAGTTTTTGCACATTGCCTTGATTTTCTTTATGGAAGAGAGTTAGAGCATGATTCTCATGAAAGGTTTCATCAAAAACTCATGTTAAATTCAGAAATTCCAAACATTTTGAAGAAGTATGGAATAAAGCCTGAAGAAATTTTAGATGGAAATTTCAGTTTGCTAGATAATGAACTACCAGACATCTGTGCAGATCGCATAGATTATTCTCTTAGAGATTCTATTTGTTGTTTAAATTTAGAAAAAAATAAAGCTAGAAATATAATCGATTCATTAATAATTCATGAGGGTGAAATAATTTTCTCAAATTTTGTGGCAGCTAAGCAATTTGGTGAAATATTCTTAGAGATAGGAGAAATCTATTGCAACCCACTCCAAGCAACATTTTTTAAACTAGTCTCAGAAATAGTAAGATTAGGTTTGGAAACAAACGTTCTTAAAGAAGAAGACTTATTTTTGGAAGAGCCAATAGTATACAATAAACTTGTTAAATCGAATAATAAGGAAATAGGTAACTTATTAAAAATTATTTCAAATCTAAAAGTGGTAGAAGACCCAGAATACTATGACTTCTATTTAAAATCGAAAGTAAGATATACAGATCCAAAAGTCTTATTCGAAAAAGAAACCAAAAGAGTTTCTGAGCTCGATGATGAGCTCAAACAGAAAATAAGAGATTTCATTAATAAAAAAACTAATGGGTTCTATGTTAGGGTGTTAAAATAGATAAACATAAGGATGGTACAATTCAACTTTTCTAAAAATACTTATCTACTCGATTCCACAATATCCTAGAGCTTTAAATCCTTTTCTAGCCCAAGAGCTTCTGAGGAAATATGCCAAGCGGAATAGCAAGCGGTACGAAAATGACATTAACTAAAGAAGAAGAAAAGGAAAAAAGGGTAAAAATGTATGAGATAATTTACAAAGCTATTGAACATTTGAAAGCATGCTCTGTTGCTGAGTTAGAAGCCATATTTGGTATAGCGATGAAAACTCAAACTTAAACTTCAAAAGCTTGGAAGTTTTTAATCGCTACGTTGATAGGATTTTGCAACAACTTTATGCAGCTGGA
>JAWCME010000004.1:0-38230 GCA_039091335.1 Candidatus Aenigmatarchaeota archaeon
AACCACCTCTCTCCAATTTTCTAATTAATTCTTTCATCTCTTCTATATGTTGGGTTGCTCTTGGAGTAATATGCGGCATTAAAATATTCAGCTTTTTTATGTCTTCAAAGAACACTTTTGTAAAAAATTCTGCAACCTCCCAGGCTGTTTTTCTTTCCCTTTTTGCTCCAACTTCAATCTTATCTTCTCCTGTATCCGCATCGCTTGTTAGATGGCCAACATCTGTAATATTCATCACATGCCTTACTTTAAAACCATTAAATTCTAAAATCCTTCTTAGCAAATCTTCAAAAGTGTAAGCCCTAAGATTTCCTATGTGAGCAAAATCATAAACAGTAGGACCACAGGTATACATTCTTACTTCGTTTTTTCTTATTGGCTCAAAAATTTCTTTTTTTCTTGTTAAGGTGTTATAAAGTTTCAATGTCATAATCATCTTTTATATTTAAAAGCTCGGGATGGGAACTTCAGAGCAAAGCTCTTTTGAACCCATATGCGTCGGTCTCAACTTATCATCAATTTTCAAAAGACCAACTGCAGCCGACTGCCTAACCAGATTCGGCCACCCGAGCAACTTAATATTATTTATATAATAATTTTTATATCTATCACAGCTCTCACATTCTTTCGTATTTATCAAGCTTTTTAGACTTAATAAATCATCTTTCATTTTCTTCACTTAATAAAAATTTTTTTCTCCTCAAATCGGAGAATAGTAAAATTTCTTTTATATAACCAGACCTTTTCAGTTTTGCAAGATAGTAAGAAATTGTCCTTTCTGGAAGTTTTGTTTTTTTCCTTAACTCCTCTCTAGTTTTTGCTATCTTCAAAGCTTTTTTAATAGTCAAAAAGGCAAAGGCTATCGCCCATATTAACCCTATATAAAATTGAGAGGAAAAATACTAAAAACTTTCGAAAGTGGCAAATTTATTTTTTCATATGGGTTATGAAAAGGTTGTATGTTGGAAGTGTTATCTTACTTTTAAACTCGGGCTCAAGCTTTGAAATTTCATCAAATGTTTTGCACTCTAAAACCTTTTTTATTATTTTTTTACCATTAAAAACTATTTCTTCAGTCATTTTCAGGTCAACTTGTGAATATCTGGATCGAACAAGCCCAACAATATTATCTATAAGACTAATTATCACTGCTTTATATCCCTCTAAAAATTTGACATCTCCAAGACTTGAACCCAACTCCCTTTTTAAATCAAGTAATATTGGAGAAAGCTTGTCGTCTAAAATTCTTAATAGCAAATTATCACAAAAATTTAGCCTAAACCTTTTTGCGTCCAATATGTCCTGGGTTGCTATGCACAATGCTATTGGTGTAATGTCAGCAAGTGTTATAGACATAATAATTATTTCTCATTTTAAATCTAAAGATTTAACATCTTGAACAATTAAATACCATAAACAAAAATTAATTTGTGGTTGAAATGAAAATAAGAGCTCCTATAGTTATAACATGTGGTCATGTAGATGCAGGAAAAACGACTCTATTAGACAAGATTAGGGGAACTGCTGTAACAAAAATGGAGCCAGGCGAATTAACACAATATATATCATGTAGCTTCATACCACTTAACACAATAAAAAAACTTTGTGGAAGATTAATAGAAAAATTAAAAGTTGAGATTGAAATTCCTGGTATTTTATTAATAGACACGCCAGGACATGCGAGTTTTCTTAGCTTAAGGAAGAGGGGTGGTTCTGCCTCCGATATAGCAATTTTAGTTGTTGACATTAACGAGGGATTTCAAGAACAAACAGATGAAAGTCTTTCTGTGTTGAAAGAATTTAAAATTCCATTTGTTGTTGCTGCAACAAAAATAGACAAAATCCAAGGATGGCAGTCTTATGCTAATTCTTGCTTCCTTGAAAGTTTTGAAAAACAGACAGAAAGCTCCAAGAACGAATTAGAGAAAAAAATATATAGAATAGCTTCTCAACTCTATGAAAGAGGGTTTGATTCAGAAAGATTCGATAGAGTAGAGGATTTTAGAAAAAAGGTAGTTATAGTTCCTGTAAGTGGAATATCAGGAGAAGGTATTCCAGAACTTTTAATGGTATTGGCAGGAATTGCTCAACAATTCTTAAAAGAGAGGTTAATACTTTCAAACTTTACTCGTGGCATTGTGCTGGAGGTCAAGGAAACAGTTGGGTTTGGTATTACCATAGATGTTATACTTTACGACGGAAGCCTAAAAAGAGGTGACTACATCGTAATAGGAGGAAAAGAACCTGTAATTACAAAAATAAGGGCCCTCCTTCTTCCAAGGGCTCTTCAGGATATAAGAGTAGAAAAGCAGTTTGAGTCTGTTGAAGAAGTTTTTGCAGCTGCAGGAATAAAAATAGCTGCACCAAAATTAAACGAAGTTATAGCAGGTTCACCTTTGATTGGTGTAAAAAATGAAGATGGAATAGAAGAAGCTAAGATAATGGTTCAAAAAGAGGTTGAAGAAATTGAATTTAATAAGCAAATAGATGGTATAGTTTTAAAGGCTGACACGCTAGGTAGCTTAGAAGCAATGATTAAACTATTGAAGGAGGAAGAAATTCCGATAAGAAAAGCCGAAGTCGGAAACGTAACCAAGGAAGACATAATTGAATTGCAAAATGTTAAGGAAGAGATTAATAAGGTTGTGCTTGCATTTAATGTTAAGGCCTCTGAGGAAGTAAAGAATCTAGCAAAAGATTTAAAAATAGAAATCTTTCAGAACAATGTTGTTTATAGGTTAATTGAAGATTACAAACAATGGTGCCTCAAAAAGAAGGAGAGGAAAATAGAAGAAAAACTTGAAAAGGTTATTCGTCCTGTAAAAATAAAATTGCTTGAAGGATTTGTTTTTCGTGCAAGCAATCCAGCAATATTTGGTGTTGAGGTTTTAGCTGGGCTACTCAAGCCCGGAGCATTGATGAAAAGAGAAGATGGAAAGATTGTTGGAAGGGTAAAGGAAATTCAGAAGGAAGGGAAGACCATAAAAGAAGCTAAAATTGGAGAAAGGGTTGCAATTAGTATGGAGGAGCCAACGATAGGAAGAACTATTAATGAGGGAGATGTTCTAACTTCTGCCTTATCAGAAGAGGATATTAAAATCTTGAGAGAGGTGTGGGATAGGCTAAGCGAAGACGAAAGAGAGATAATTAATATAAATTTTTAAAAAAAATATAAAATTATGAATTTAAGGAAAATTATATTTGCGATTGTTTTTGTTTTAGTTATTAACTCTGTTGTAGCAGAAGAATTTCCACAAGCAGGAATAACACCAGACAGCTTCCTTTATAATCTAGAGAGAATTTGGGAAAGAATTCAACTAAGACTTACTTTTAACCCCACAAACAGAGTAAGGCTTCGCTTGCTTTTTGCTGAGGAAAGAATGTTAGAACTAGATGAAATGATAAGAAGGGAGAAATTAGAATTTGTTGAAAATTTGCTCAAAGATAAGGAAGGGGAGCTAGACGAAGCTGATGTAGAAATAGAAAAGTTGAAAATTGCTGGAATTGATACCACATCCCTACTGGAACACCTATCAAACATGACTTATAAACATGTTGAGGTTTTGGAGAGGGTATTAGAGAGGGTTCCTGAAAGTGCAAGGCCTGCCATAGAAAAAGCAATAAATCTTTCTGTAGCAAGACATGAAAATTGCATAGAAAGACTGTTGGAAAAAATAAATAAAACAATAGAGAATGTAAGAAAATTTAACTGTACTATAAATACAGACTGTATGCGTCTATTATGTCCAATGGTAATAGGATATGACACACCACTATGCGAAGATGGAAAATGTACATGTGGACCAAAATGGAAAATAGCGAATGTTACTAGGTGGAGAGAAAGATTTCAGGAAGAAATAAGAGCAAGAATAGAAGAAAAGATTAGAATCGGATATGGGAAGTGAAATGAGAATAAGAAAAACTTTAAGCCCTTAGTTTTTTTACAATATCAATGTAAGTTCCGTCTAACAAATATAACTTACAACTATTGATATCTAAAAACTTATTTTTAAGAATAGGGCCTATTAAATCTTCTTCTATAGTAGTATTTATTGCCAGCCCTCCCAAAAGTTTGTTAAACGTTGGTAAAATTATGATTTTTAGCCCACCTGTTTTTTTAATTTTATACCTTTTTTTTACAAGTTCCTTATTAATTGCCCCACTTACCCAAACTTGTTCTATGATTTTATAACCAAGCCTGTCTCTAAATTCTACACATGGATGAATGTGCGACATAAAAAGCAAATCGCATTTCATTAAATTTTTAGATGGCCATGCATGGCCGTGAAAAAAACCATATTTCCCAAGCCTAAACCCCCTACTTCCATAAATTTTTATTCTTTTTGGTATAATCTCTTCAACTCCAGCATCGTGATTCCCTTTAACAAGAATTACTCTAAACTTTTCTTCTAAAAATTCTAAAAGTTTTGGAATTTCTGTCTCTTCTCTTATGGTTATACCAGGGACTTTGTGTTTTATATCACCTAAGATTATCAATATTTTGGCCTTTGTCATTTTAGAAATTATATTTAAAGTTTCTTGAAATTTTATTCTTTGTGGAGGAATGATTATTCCTTTCTTAAAAAGTTCATGTTCTAATCCAAGATGAAGCTCAGCTATAACCAAAGCCCTTTCTTCTGGAATAAAAGCTACTGGCTCGTTTGTTATAAACTTTATTGTCATATTTTTATATTGTGGAAGAAAAAAATATACTGATTTAATTTTATATTCTTGACAATCAATTTAAAATCTATGAAAGAAATTGGTACTGTAATCTCAAGTTTACAGGACCCAAACAGCAGTGAATTCTCTTTTGTCATAAATGAAGATAAGGAGAAAATTCCTGTGAAGAAGAATGAATACATACAGCTCAAGACAGAGCAAGGACTGTTAATAGCAAGAGTTGCTGAAATTTTTAGAATGAACAGATATTTCATGAGAGCTGAATCTGTAAGAGAATATGAAAGGGGTGGAAGTAATTTGAGAGAGATTTTTCCTGCAGACAGATGGGAATTTCTTGTTGCCTCTGCCCTACCTTTAGGTATTTTTGAAAACGGTAAGCAGTTTAGAGTTTCTTTTCCTCCTTCCCCCGGAGAAAAGGTTTATAAAGCTGATGAAAAATTGCTTTCAGAATTTTTGGGTTTGGACGAAAACGGCTTAGCTATTGGCAAGATGGAAGCACATGAAGTTGAAGTAAAGTTAAATTTGACCAAGCTTTTCCAAAAACATTTAGCAATTCTTGCAATAAGTGGTGCTGGCAAGAGCTACCTTGCCTCAGTATTAATAGAAGAAATTTTAGATAGAAAAAATAAAATAAAACCTGCTATAATAGTTTTCGACCCGCACGGTGAATATATTGGGTTTAGTGAAGATGAAAATTATGCTACTAAAACAAAAGTTTATGGGAAGAATAAAATTTCTATAGCTACTAACAAGATTTCGGTAAACCTAATGAATGAATTAATACCACAGATATCTTCTGTTCAAAGAAGAGAACTATCACCAATAATTAAAAAATTACAAGAAGAGAAGAAAGTTTATGATTTTGACGACTTGATTGAAACTATAGAGAAGAGCGAAATAAATCCGAAAACAAAAACTGCCTTAATCTCTTGGATTTCTGAATTAAACTTAACAGGATTGTTTAGCAAAGTAGATTCTCCTTATTTGGAAGAAATTGCAAAGCTTGGTCAGCTTACTGTGTTTGATCTCTCAGATTTTGTTCATTTAAAAGAGAGACAAATCATCTTAACATACTTTGCAAGAAAGCTTTTTGATTTAAGGAGGCAAGGAAGGGTTCCTCCTTTTATCCTTTTTGTCGAAGAAAGTCACCAATTCTGCCCAGAAGGCGAAGAAGCTTCCTCTGCAATTTCAAGAAATATTATAGAGCAAATAGCAAGAGAAGGAAGAAAGTTTGGGGCCTGTTTAGTACTTATAACCCAAAGACCCATAAGGCTTGCAACAACAGCCCTAAGCCAGTGTAATACTCACATCATCATGAGAATAAACAATCCTTATGATATAAGGCATATAGGCGAGAGTTCAGAAGGTGTAACAAAAGATGTTTTAGATATGCTTCCTGGTTTGAAAGTTGGCGAGGCTTTGATTGTTGGAGAAGCTGTTAATTATCCGATACTTTTAAGAGTTAGAGAAAGGAGGAGTAAAAAATCCGAGAAAGGAATGAAGTTGGAGGACGCGATAGAAAAATTTAAGGAAATGGAAGAAATAAAGGAAAGTGATTTGGAGGTTTTTAAAAAATAGTGGTGCTGAATTGAAAAAATAAAGTTAATTTTGCTCACAAAAAATTCAATAATTCTCTTTATATGTTCCAGTATCTCATAATGTTATAACTTATAGCTTAGTTCAAGATTAAAGATTTATCCCAATTTTATGATATTTTAAATGATGTTTAAATGGCTATTAAGTTTGTTTAAACCAAAAAGGAGAAGGAAGAGAAAGGTAAAAAAAATTGCAAAAATAAAGAAAAAGAAGTTTAAAATAAAGAAAGTGTTCTTGGTTTCTGACCTAATGAGCAGAAATATAATCTCAGTCTCTCCAAACTTTACGTTAGAGAAAACGATGCAGATTTTTCTTGAAAACAACATATCTGGAGCCCCTGTCTTGGAAAAAAATAGTCTTGTCGGAGAAATAAGTAAAACCGACATATTAAACTTTATTAAAAAGAGGGAGTTTGAAGAATTAACAGAAGAAATAAAAAATAAAATTAGAAACACAAGGGTATTTGAACTTATGAAAAAGCCAATATGCATCCAAGAAAAAAGAAAAGTTGAAGAAGCAAAAAGGAAAATGGAAAAATATGGGATAAGCAGACTTCTTGTCATAAACAAGAAGGGGAAGCTTGTTGGTATAATAACAAAAACTGATTTGTTGAGAGGAATATCAAAAGAAGAGATAAAAGAAAATATTTTTACAAAAATTGACGAGATGGTAAAAATGTTGGAGGGGGGACCAAAAACTTTTTCAAAAATTTCCTCTTACTTAAGAATACCAGAAAGTCTTGTAGAAGAGTGGGCAAAAATTTTAGAAGAGCATGATTTGGTTGAAATCCATTATCCCCCGATTGGTAATCCTGTTGTTAAACTGAAAAAATTGGAAGTTTAGCTTATTTTTTAAAAAACAGAATTTATATTGATGAAAAACATAATAGAAGAGTATAAAGTTAAGTCTGAGGAAATTGAAGCTGAAGTTGAAATAAAAAGAACAGAAGACTTTGTTCTTTTTTATGAATTAAAATTTCCAAGGATAGCAGAAGGTACGATGATGCTCTTAAATAAAGTTAGAGCAATACTGTTAACAGAAATTCCAATTAAGCCATCTGAGCTTGTAGATTTAACCTCTATAGAAAGTTTGAAGAAGAGGTTTTTTGAAAGGGGGGTTGAGGTGCTAAAAAAAGAAATGCCTTTTATCGGAATAAACATTCAAAAGTATTTGATTGGATCGCTGATGCAAGAAATGTTTGGCTTAGGAAAGATAGAATTCTTGTTAGCAGATCCAAACCTTGAGGAAATAGTGATAAATGGCTCAAAAAATCCTGTTTGGGTCTACCATAAAAAGTTGGGATGGCTAAAAACAAATGTTTTTGTTGAATCCGAATCTGAGATACTAAATTATGCTAACAACATAGGAAGAAAGGTTGGAAGACAAATAACACTTCTTAACCCTTTGATGGATGCTCATCTACCAACAGGTGACAGGGTTAATGCAACTTTGTTTCCAATTTCAACCCATGGCAACACAATAACAATAAGAAAATTCAGAAGGTCTCCTTGGACGATAACAGATTTCATAGAGAATAAAACTTTGAACTATGAAGTTGCTGCCCTGATTTGGCTTGCAATTCAATATGAGATGAATATGATAGTAGCTGGCGGTACCGCTAGCGGGAAAACTTCTCTACTAAATGTTTTCATGAGTTTCATTCCACCAAACCAAAGAATTGTTAGCATAGAGGACACAAGAGAATTGCAGCTTGCTAATTTTCTACACTGGGTTCCGTTGACAACGAGAGAACCAAACCCAGAAGGATTGGGAGAGGTAAGCATGTTAAGCTTATTGGTAAATAGCTTAAGGATGAGGCCTGATAGAATAATTGTCGGTGAGATAAGAAGGGCAAGGGAAGCTGAAGTCCTTTTTGAGGCAATGCATACAGGCCATAGTGTTTATGCAACTTTACATGCTGATACAGCAGAACAGGCATTGAAAAGACTAATTAACCCACCAATAGATGTTCCAGAAAGTGTTATAGAGGCTCTTCACCTTTTTGCTGTCGCGTTCAGGGATAGAAGGCTTGGAATAAGAAGAATGTTACAATTAAGTGAAATTTTGCCTGGGACTGAAAGGAGCGGACCTCAGCTAAACACTTTATACAGATGGAAACCTGTAAAAGATGAAATAATAAAGGAAAACGATAGTTTAAGGTTGGTTGAAGAGATAAGGATGCATACAGGAATGACCGACGATGAAATAAAAAAAGATATAGAAGAAAAAATAGATATTTTGAAATGGTTTGTCAAAAATCAAATAAAAGACCTGGAACAACTTGGACATTTAATTGCAATATATTATTCAGATTCAGAGGGGATGTTAAAGAGTTTGTATGCAGGAGAACCTCCTGAAAAAATAATTAAAAGCTGGTTTAAATGAAAAGAATACCTTTTGTTCCTTTTAATCTTAAAATTGCCAACAAACTATCAAGGCCATTTCTATGGGTATCTAGCAAGGTAGTTAAATTCAACCCGTTTCTCTCTCAAAAAATTATACAGGCTGGAATAGAATTAAAAGACAGGGAATATCTTTCAATTGCAATGTTGTCATCATCATTTTGGTTCTTTGTTACACTTATTCTATTCTCTTCTATGGGGTTTTTGATCTTTAAAACATTTGTTACTGTTTCTCTGTTTTTTTCTGTTCTTATATTCATCGTTTCTTTTGCTTATATAACATTCTATCCAAGCCTAATTGTTTCGAGAAAAAATAGGGATATAGAAAGAAACTTACTTTTTGCGATAAGACATTTGTTCATTCAAGTTCGTTCAGGCGTTTCCCTCTTTGACTCTCTTGTGTCAGTTTCAAAAGGAAACTATGGTACAATATCAGAGGAATTTTCAAGATGCACAAAAGAGATAGCTACTGGAAAAGAAGAGATAGCTGCACTAGAAGAGCTTGCATTTAGAAACCCGAATGTGGCATTTAAAAGAGTTATTTGGCAGATAGTTAATAGCTTAAGGGCAGGGGGGGATATAGGAAATACCTTAAAAATTATGGCTGAAAATTTGTCAGAGGAACAAAAGGTAAAGATAAGAAAGTATGGTTCTAGACTAAGTCCAATGGCCCTGATGTATTTAATGTTTACTGTAATTTTACCAACGCTTGGAATAACTTTCCTTATAATATTCTCTACTTTCTCTGGAATACAAATACCAACAACCTTTTTCTACCTCATACTTTTTGTGATCATAGTTTTTCAGTTTATGTTCATAGGCATGGTGAAGAACAGTAGGCCTGGTGTTGAGATATGATTGAAAGAATGTATAGAAGGATAAGGTGGGCATACCCAAAGTGGTATGTAAAATGGATAGAAAAGAATATTGTATATGCTGGAATGGAAATTAAAGTTGAAAGGTTTATTACACTTTCTTTTTTATATTCGCTTTCCTTCTCCTTCTTCATTTTCTCAGTTTTATTACTATTCAACCATTTAATAATAGCACTTATAAGCCTTCCAATTCTTTTCATTCTATTTCAACTAATTTTTGACTTGATAGTTATTTTTATCGGAGATAATAGGGGGGGATTTGCAGAGCTTGTTTTACCAGACGCATTGCAGCTAATGTCTGCAAACATAAAGTCAGGGCTTACTCCGGATAAGGCATTGCTTTTTGCTGCAAGGCCAGAATTTGGAATTCTAGAAAAAGAGATTAAGTTAGCAGCAAGCAAGGCCGTTGCTGGTGAGCCAATAGAAGATGCTTTAATTGAACTTGGAAGCAGAATAAAATCAAGAATTATTAACAGAACATTCGCCCTTATAGTTGAAGGAATGAAAAAAGGAGGGGAAATAGCAAGTCTGCTAGAACAAACCGCAGAGGATGTTAGGGATTTGAAACTTTTAAAAAAGGAAATTTCTGCTCAAGTTAGCATGTACTCAATTTTTATACTCATCGCTGTTGGTTTTGCTTCCCCGCTTTTGTTTGCGTTTTCTTCCTATCTGGTTGAAACAATGAGCATAGTTGGAAGTAGTTTGAAACTAGAAGAAGCATCTAGATATGCTGTGGTTGGATCTATAAGGCTTGGTGTAATAAACATTCCTCCGAATTTTTTGAAATTCTACTCTCTACTACTCCTATCTTCTTCTTCCATATTCGGAAGTTTGCTTGTTGGTTTATTACAGGAAGG
This sequence comes from Candidatus Aenigmatarchaeota archaeon, assembly GCA_039091335.1. Classification (GTDB taxonomy): domain Archaea; phylum Aenigmatarchaeota; class Aenigmatarchaeia; order CG10238-14; family SCSR01; genus JAWCME01. The sequence goes on from JAWCME010000004.1 coordinate 10,414, forward strand.
TAAAGAAAGCGCTGGAATAAAGTACATACCAATACTCCTATCATTAAACATATCGATATTCTTTTTTGTAAGAAGCATTCTTTCAGTTGCCATTGGGTTTTTTGTACCTACTGGGGGATTACAAGGTTTGGTTTAAGAATATTTAAGAACAAAAAAGTAAATTTAAATAAGTGATGGAATGAAAGGACAGGCTGCAATGGAATTCTTGATGACATACGGTTGGGCAATTTTAATAGTTATAGCAGTAGTTGCAGCATTGTATGCTATGGGTGTTTTCAAGCTACCAACAGGTGGATTGGGAAAGTGTAGCCCGTGTTTTCCACCAGGATCCGCAGTAGCTTATGTTGACCACAACAAAGACAACTTGGTTGTAAGGGTTGGACCATATTCGATTAATGAAACAAGAGCTGTGGTTGGAGGAACGGGTACAACTATTCAAGATGGGCCGTTCTCAGAAGGTGCACTAATAACTTACAGTTCTGTAGGACTTTTTGCTGGGGACGTTGAAGTTACGATTGAATACAAAGACGCACGAACCGGTTTATCACATACGGCAAAAGCAACGCTACATGGAGCCTAATTTTTCTTTTTTTATTTTTTAATTGAAAACCAAAGGCTGCCCAAATAATAAATTTCTTTACTCGTTTCCATATAAACTCTTATTTCACTCCAGTTTTCTATAGAAATGTTTTCTTTTACGTACAAAGGTAATATTGCCATAATTTTTGAAATTTTCAGTATCCCACTTTCATCAGACATCCAAACTATCTGAGTTTCTGGGTCCCCAAAATAAAAGCTTGATTCTCCCCATAAATAAAATTTTTTTGGTTCTTCAACATTTCTAAGATCTTCAACAAATAAGAAGAAAATTGGTTTGCTTTCGTTCAGCTCGTAAGTTTCATAAAACCCAGTAACATTGTAAAAACTTGTTTGTATATGGGTAGAATTCTTCTCCAAAATTATAAAATATGGTTGCATTATGTTTAAACACTGTCTTACGCCCTCTGAAACAGTAAAAACCATATCCAACTTACCCGAACATATGTCTACAATTTTCACATTAATTCTCTTATATTCTTGCTCTTCACTTTCCTTTCCTTTCTCTTCCATTTTTTCTTCAACAGGCTTTTCCGTTTCACTGCTTTTGTTTTCTTGTTTTACCTCGGTAAATGTTTTAGGAATTGCTTCTCTCTCTTCTTTTTGACTAAAAATTTCTTTTATACTTTTATACCCATTTTCCAATTTCGATTTGTTAAGAAATATTAACACAATTATTACAACCATAAAAAAGATGATTATTGGTTTAAATTTTTTCATTCAATCACACTGACATTGTAAATTTGAAGGTGGCCCTTACTTTCTATTGAAGTTTCATTGTCTAATCTAAAATTCTGTGGCATACCAGAAACACTATAAGCTAAAACACCAGTTCTTGAAAAATAGAGGTAATCTATGTTAGTTTCACTTATATTTATCGGAAGGCCTGATAAAAGTATTTTATCTTTATTTACAAAACTTTCGAGGCCAACAGGATTTTCTTTTGCATACTTTTCTTGAAGAAAATATTTTCCTTCAAGTCTGTCTAAAAAGCTTGCACCGTATAAGCTTGGATGATAATAAGATTTTTCCAAATCATCAATCAAATTACTTAAATCCTCGCTAGAATAGTTCATCCAATGTGGGCTCTTCCTTATAACATTCACTACTCTTCCATAAGTACTTAAAGGATAAATAGGATCTTCAAGATTTTCTATGCTTAATAGCGATTGTTCTCTAGAACTCTTGCTAATATTTGTTTGAGTTATTGTGTCTGAAATATTGACAAAAATGGAATAGGATATCAATAAATAGAAACTATCTGACTGTTGCACAAACATATCTTCAATCGAAACATCTGTTTTAAAACCTTGCAAACCTCCTAAGTATTCAATTGTATTTTTCCAGTCCCTTATCGTAGAACTTTCCATAAGACCTTGCTCAACACCATCAAGAGTGCCTTCTAACATCAATTCTACTATCGTGTTATTAGAAGAATTCAGTGGCTGGCCATTTGAAATTATGTAGTTTATTGCGGCAGAAATGGCTCTCCTACCTATTATCTCCATGGATTTTTTTGAATCAAAAACTATGCTCTCATAAAAACCGATCATAGAATTTATTCTATTTTCTACAGACTTTTGAGAAGAATAAAAGGAAATCAACATTCTTTGGGAAGAAATAAACATCACTAAGAATATTGTGAAAAAAAACAATATCGTGCTAAAAAAAATTCCCTTCATTTTCTCTCCCAACTCAAAATTTTAAAAATGGCAGGACCCCAAAGCCATTGAATTCCTTGTACAGACTGAGAATCTGTTTTTATTGATTCTGCCTGTATTCCTTCGGCCCCAATTTGATTAACAAGCCTTTGTTTAGCATCTTCTATTGCTAATTGAGAACTATTAAAAACATTACCATAACCTACTAGACCTTTAACTATGTAGGTATATTCAAATGAAGACCACGGTAGTATGTAGTTTGTGTCTGATACGCTTCCCCCCGGTTGAACATCAACAAGTTCTATGTTATTTTCTCCAACAGACCATATTGAAGGGTCGATATAAACACTTTCTGGAACGGTTCTTACTGAAGGAGAAACAAAAATTAAATTTTTAGTAAAGCCGTTAAACCAAGCGTATGCCTTAATCATAGAACTAAATCCTTGGGCTATGTGTGTAAAAGTTTCGATTAGATTACTTTCACTAGCTGATAAGTTAAACTTAAAGTTTTTTGGGTTGCTCTCATTTCCTCCAAAAAGTTTCTCTTTTGTTATATCTATCTCCCCATATTTAATTTGTGGTTTTTCAAGGATATAGGAAACTTCAACATAGCTTGAGTTGTTTGGGTCGTTAACGGGGTCTGAATATATAATTGCCTCTTCATCACCCCAATGGTTATCACCATAGCAATTCAAATAAATAGAAACAACGTTTGTACCGTTTATTAGGTTGTCCGTTATGTTTAAATATAACCTAGGGTTCATTTCTCCAACTATGGTTCTTTTGCAATAGTAGCTATCAGTATAATAATAGCAATTTTCAGTGACACCATCTTTATATATTGGAACATCTGAATTTACATAAACTTTAATGTCAGTAGCATTAAGCATAAAATATTTCGTATCATCAACATTCTTTGCGTTTAAGTTTAAAAAAGCAGAAATATTCTTTGCGTTTTCAGGAATATAAAAAGATATCATCGACCATGCCCCTGTCTCTCCCTTAACACTATCAAAATAGAATCTTTTATTGAAGCTTGTGTTTGCAGTAAACATTTCTTGAGAAATGCTATGGGTAAGAATCAACCTCATACCTGGATGAATATGGGAATGATAAAATGGGGTTTTAATTTCAAATTCAATTGTGTTCTGACTGTTTGGAATTAGGTCTTCAGTAACATCCAAAAAACCATATGCCGCTGTTGTGATTTCACCAAAGCCAATGCTCTGTTGCAGATATAACCAATTTATGTCGTTCTTCCTTTGTTTACCATTGACTAAAAACTTTACAATCCCAGCACCAGACTCAACATCATTCTTATCGCATCCGAAGTGAAGAGAAACATAAAGTTTTGCTTCATATATAGTGATATTTGAAAGATAAAAATTTTTCTTTACAGTTAAAGACTTGCTTGGTCTCCAACCAGATCCTTCTGGATAAAAAGGAATTATTTGTGTAGTGTTTTTTAATACTTTTGTTGCCCAGGCTCTTGCTATATAACCGAAAACAGGCTTTCCAATCTCATAACCAGAAGCCATTCTGTAAGCTACTGCAATCGTGTTTGAAGTGTAGTTGCAAGAGGAATATATTGTTTCATTTTGTACTTGCAAACTGAAGCAATTATTGGTTAAATTTTGCAAAATGTCTTTTGTTATGTTTGAAGCTATACTTTTATTTCCAGAATACCAAAAACTGCCGATTAAATCTAACACCGTTCTGTTTAAATCTTTTTCATCCAAGATTTTTCTTGATATCAACTCTGAAATTGTAGGTGTTTGGGAGAATGAAATTACCTTAAGGTTTGTAAGTAAATTAATTAAATCTTCTGATTGATAGCTCAAATACTCAAAGGATATTTCTCTATTTTCTATGTTAGTTGGACGTAAAAAGAAAAAAAGCATAGCGGCCAAACCTAAAGCAATTAGAACGTCTATGGTGTAAGCAATTCCCTTCAATCCCATATTATCGTCCTTATTTTAACTATTTTATTATCCAAAATTCCAATTCTCTCTATCTTGTAAATATTTTTTGAAGAATTCAAATCTATCCTTTCTGGAAATTGAAAAATTATGTTTGTTTCGTTGTATAAAGTGTACTGAAGGTTGTATTTCCCTGTATTTAGAAGGGATATTAATTTTTGATAACCAATTTGTGGAAGCATTTCCATTTTTGTTCTGTTTATCATATTCTCGTTGGTTAAGCCCAGCTCTAATACATTTTCTAATCCCCAGTGTTTTGGATAACCTTCTTTAAACCATACTTGAGAGGCTTGGATTAAAGTTGAAATCGCAAAATTTTTTTCTTTGACCTCTTGCATTTGAACGACAGAATAAAACCAATATCCAAACATTATTGTCAAAATTGCAAAAAAAATTGTTATGGCTATAAAGAAGTCGTATGTTAATGTCTGAGATTTTTTATTTATTAACATATATAACCCCATCTATATTTTTGATCAAGTTATTTCCTTTGACAAAATCTCCTGTTACATTTATTGTTAAAATTGGGGATTGGACAAAACCATTGTGCCATGTTAAAACAACAAAGTAGTTGTTTATGGTTATGTTATAATCTAAAACATTTAATATCCTTTCAGAAATGTAAAATATTCTGGAATATCCACTACCAGCCTTCAACGCCAAGTTTATCTCAAAAGCAATTTGGTCGCATATCTTTTGAGCGTCATCGTATATTTTTATTGAATATATTTGTCTATTAAACGAGATGTTATTGTAAAGGACCAACAAAAGGATTATGATTAGAATTAAAGTAAGTGAAATAAATTCCATACTAACCTGTGCTAACATTTATTTTCACTCCTCCGTAAATCGCTTGAATCAAAATGTTATAGTAGCCAGGAGTTAATGGCAAGCTTCCTGTTAAGTTTGCGACAGAATTATAATAAATATCTGAACTCCCGCTTCTTGTTCTAACCTTCCATTTTATTGTTTTGTTTATAAGAGATATTTCTTCAACATTTTTTGGAATTAATATTAAAATATTGATTTTTGCCGGTTCTCCTTGAGAATATACCCAATCTGCAGATTGGCCAATTCTTCTCAAAGAATCTGACGCTATGGACAAGTTATTATCCTCATCAAACTCCTGTAGTAAGTTATTAAGATATAGTGCATAAGGAAGCAATACCATAAGGGCAAATGAAAGAATAATCAAATACTCTGTGGCTATCTGAGCTTTCATAATTAAATTTACTATTTGAGAATTAAGACTTTAATATTTTTTTCAGTTTTTCAGGAATTTCTTCTGACGCAAAACCAAAAACTTTTGAAAGCCTATAAATTTCATAAGATGCAATGAAATAAAGTGTTAGTGCACTTAACATAAAAACATACTTTATGAAATCTATTGGTGTCCTTGCAAGGTTAAAAAACTCAACCTGGAATTGTGATACTATTGCACCGAACATAAAAATTGTTCCCCAAATAAAGTTATCAACTATTCTTTGTATTTCTCCTCTTGTGAATTTTAAGCTTGACTTTAAAAGCACTGAGACGCTTAACAAACTAACAAAAAGGCATATTAGTGAAAGAGAGGAAAACAATATATAAATCATTTTACTTCAACCACCCCATCGCACATCTCTATTAAAATATTTATCATCTTTTCATCTATTTGTTTTTCTATAGATATAAGCAATCCTACCAGTCCAAAAAGTCTAAGCCTTGATATTATGAAGTGTACAAATTTTGCTACAACCTCAAATGGGTTATAAACCAATAGGGTTGAAACTGAATCAAGAAAGATGAACTTTTTTTCCTTGCGCTTCATTCCTTCTAGTGCTTGAGAAAGGGCGATTGCCAAATCAGTTAGTTGAGAAGGGGAAGGGATGAACAAACAATCTTCTGTCATCTTTATTTCTTCTGCAACCATTTTTGATATTGCGTCTATGAAAAATATTCCATCTGTCCTTATGTCGTTTTCTTTTAAATATCTCAATAAAACTTCATAAGGTTTATTTACTGTAATGTATATTCCAGCAAAGCTTTTTTCCCTTATTATTGTTTTTAACAGTTTTGGATGTATCTTATGATATTTTTTAGCGTCTATGATGAATAGTATAACACTCTTTGGTTTAATTTTACGAATATAGTCTTTTAATTTTCTCTCCCCAATTATCTTTTCTATTCCATTTCCCATATGTATTCTTATAGTTTTTAAAATAAAGTTTATTTATGCGAGAGAACGATGGAATAGAAAGGGTTGAGTCAGGAATAGATGGTATGGATACTTTGCTTAGGGGGGGGTTTCCAAAATGGTCCACTATACTTGTTTCTGGTACCCCAGGCACAGGAAAAACGATTCTTTCCTTGCAGTTTCTTGTTAACGGGGTTCTTAAATGCAAGGAGAAGGGGGTATATATTTCGCTTGAAGAAGATGTTGGAAGAATTAAGAAATATATGTATACAACTTTTGGATGGCCACTTGAAAAACTGGAAAAAGAGAGGAAACTTTTACTTATAAAATCTGACATCTACGATTTTGAGAAATTTAAATCCCTAATCGAAACAAACATTGAAAAAATTGATGCAAAAAGGGTTGTGATAGACCCTCTGACAGTAATAAGTCTTTTTTTTGAAAGACCGCTTGAAATAAGAAGGAGTTTGCTAGACCTAGACAAACTTTTGAAAAGGCTAAATTGTACTGCGATGCTCACATGTGAAATACCAGAAGGCTCCTCTTCCATATCATCTTTTGGAATAGAAGAGTTTACCTCTGATGGAATAATTTTACTTTCCTATTCTCCTGGATCTCCAAGAGGGATAACGATAAGAAAAATGAGGGCAACAAACCATGACGTGAACACACACCCGTTTGAGATAAAATCGGGGAAGGGAATAGTGGTATATCCGTATGAAAAGCTTTTCAAATAAATTATAATTTTATTACCTTCGTTGGTTCATCCAACCTTTTTTCCCTTTCAAGCAAGTACGCACATCCGGTAATCGCGTCCTGTATTTTTTGGTCGTGACTTATTATAAAAAGCTGGTCGATGAATTGAGGTGTCCTTTCTTTAAGTGTTTTTATCAAACTCTCTACGCTTTTTTCGTCCAAATTGTGCGTTGGCTCGTCCAAAACCAAAATTTTTAAGTGGGGGGCCAGCACAAGAGAAAGTGCAATCCTAAGCGCCAGGCAAGCTATGCTTCTTTCGCCACCACTGGCTACCCCCTCAACATTAACCCATTCTGCTGTTCTTGACTGCAACTGCAAAACATAATCTCCGCCCTCTATGTTAAGCCTCACTCCAACAAAATCTTGATAGGGATAAAGTGTTTCCCATAGTTCATTCATCATATAATTAACACCTTCTACGAATTCGTCCCTTAATTGAACTTGTGTGCTTTCTAGAGCCTTCTCAAAAACCTTTAGTTCAGAAATCAGTTTTTCAAGCCCCTTGACCTCTTCTTTCTGTTTCTCAAAAATTTTTAGCCTTTCTTCAAATTTTTTTATTATTTCTTCCTTTTCTTTTTTCAATTTTTCAAACGCAGAAATATTGCTCTCAAGCCTTCCTTTTTCTGTATTAAGTTCTATTAAATTTTTCTTCATCTCCTCCAGGTTTTTTCCAAAAATTTTTTTATTTATTTCTAATATTTTTTCTTCAATCTCTCTTTCTTTCTTTTTAAATTCAATCAGCCTACTACTCTTTTTCTCATATTCCTCCAATTTTAAAATCAAATCTTCAATTGATTGTTTCTCTTCATTTCCCTCTCTTATCTTACTCTCTAAGTTTTCAATTTCTTTTTTCATATGTATCAAATTTGACTCTGCCTCTGAAGCCAGTTTAGACAAGTCTTTAAATGCTATTTTAGATTCTTCTAACTCAATTGTTTTTTCGTTTAAGTCCCTTATTTCCAAATGCATCTCATTCAATTTTTTTACAATCTCCTCAAATTCTTTGAATTCTTTTTCACTCAAAACCTTTTTCTTTTCGGATTCTTCTAGTCTTTTTTTCAAATCTTCAATCTGTTTCTGCCTTTCCTTTATCAACAATTCCCTTTTCTCAAAGCTAAGTTCAGAATCGCATACAGGACATCTTCCCTCTACTTTTAAAAGTTTGGATATTAGTTCATTGAGTTCAAAAAGTTTTGAGTTAATTATCTCAACTTCTGTACTAATTTTCTCCAAAGCCTTTCTTTTCTCCTCTTTTTTAGTATCAAAATCCTCTCCGACTTCCTTTATTATGTCATCCATTTCTTTTTTAATTTTTATCTTTTTTTCAACCTCTTTTTTCAGCATTTCTATCTTCTCTTTCTTCAAAATTTCAAGCTTTGTCCTTGTCTCAGAAAAGAAGTTTGAAAGCCTTTCATAGTCATCCTTTCTTTTCCTGATCTTTTCATCAATCTGATTTATCATATTTTTCAAATCTTCAAGTCTTTTGTCTAATTCTGCCTTTGTCTTACCTTCAACGAGTTTTTGAATTGACTGGAGAAAGCCAGAAATCTCTTCTATCGCACTTTTTATTCCTGCCTCCTCTCTTTTAAAGGAGTTAAGAGATTTTTCTATTTCTTCAAGTTCAGAAACCTCTTTATCTATTTTTTCAGCCTTTTCTTTTATTTCCTTAAATCTTTTTTCTGTCTCTTCCTTTTCTTCTGAAATTTTTTTCAGAGATACCTTCAAATCAGAAATGTTTTTATTTATGTTTTCTATTTCAGACTCATCAATTATGCTTTGAATTGTTGTCTTTCTTTCAAAAATCTTGTTAATCACGGTAACCAGGGTTGATTTTGCCTTCTCAAATTTATCTATTGCTAGTAACTCATCAAGCTTCTTCATCCTTTGTCCTCTTTGTATCGTTAAAAAATAATCCAATGCATTTTGTTCAGAATATATTGCCTTGCTGAATAAATCGTAATCAACTTTGATTATTTTTTCCAAAATCCTGGTAACATTTTGCGAACTTGGTGCTTCGATTAGCCTTCCGTTTTCCCTTATTTCAGAGTAGGTTGTTCCCTTTCCCCTTTCTATAACCCTTTTAATAAAATATTCTTTGCCATCAACCTCAAACTCAACATTTACTTCTGCCATATTCTTCTCGATAGGTCTTTTCATTATCACGTCATCCAACTTAAGTTTTTTTACCTGAAGGTTTGGGAATGTACCAAAAAAAGCAAAGCATATTGCATCTAAAACAGAAGTTTTTCCTGATCCGAGTCTTCCTAAAAGTGCATTTGTACCAGAATAAAACTCTAAGCTTGAATCAAGATGTGAACGCCAATTTTTCATACCAACTCTTTTTACTATCATAACATCACTTTTTAAAATTTTCTAGCGTTTTTTGTTCGCCTGTTAAAATTTTTATTATTTTATCAACATCACCTTCGGCCAATACCTCAAAAAGATATTCATAGTCAATGAAAAAAGAATAATTAAGCTCCTCTAAATTCTTTTTAAAAATCTCTAGTCCAATCTCTTCTATTGAATGTTTCTGCTCTTTTATATTTCTCAAAAGTTCTATCTTTTTTGTTATCGCTGGTGATTCGACCTCCTTTGAAAAAATTAATATTGCCCTTTCAGAATACTTTTTCTCCAAATTTCTTAGTTCTTTGTCGATGGTATTGCTCTCTTTACCAAAAACTTTTATTTTTATCAGAGGTTTTTTATCAAACTCCTTTTCCAAAATTTTTTCGACCGTTTTTTCAATTTCTTCTCTAACAGAACCATTCAAGAAAACCTCCTCGTAAAATATTTTTCTATTTTTTTCAAGTGGTATGAATTTTACTTTTATTTCTTTTCCAAATTCTAACATGTAAAATCCTTTTTCATTCATTTCCTCTTTTTTAATTTGTGTTACTATCGTGCTTCCAGGAAAAAGAAGCTTGGTATGACCCAAATCAATTAATTGCCTTTCATGCACATGACCATCTATTATCATATCAAACCCACTTGGAAGTGTTGAGACAGAAATTGTTGGTGGTTCAAGAGAATAAACATATGGTTCAATGTTCTGGTGTAATAATAATAAATTAAAACAATCCTTAATAGGAGTTGGGTTCCACTTTTTAATCATATCCCCAGCAAACCTTTCAGGAACTCCAGACATTCCATGAATTGCAACCTTAATTCCATTCTTTTCAAAAACAAGAGAGTTACAGTGAAGATGAATTAATAAGCCTGCATTTTCTAAAACTTCAATGATATTCATTTCCCCTCCCTCTTTTCTTTCATGTGTTCCATGGAGAGCTATTACTGGCAAGTGTTCTAGCGTTCTTCTCAATATTTTTTTCAACTCTTTTGTTGAGCCCAAAAGTCTAACCCCTGTACTTTCTTTTTGCAGGGGCTTTACCAAAATTTTTATCGCTTTTCCAAGCACTTGTGTTTTTGGTAATTTGGAATCAAAAATATCGCCAAGAATTAAAATTAGGTCAGAATCAATTGCTTTTTCGATTGCCTCTTCAGCATTATCAAAAGCGTCCTCTTCTGTCTCCGGTGAATGAGAGAAACCAAGGTGAAGGTCTGAAAGCACTGCTATCCTCATACAATCCTACTTAACTATAGAACTAAACTTATTTAAATTGATTTTTCATATTCAAAACCCATTTATTTAAAACTTTTTATATTTTTATTGATGAATACCGAGAAAAAGTTGAAAAAAACGGATTTTTCTGAATGGTACAATAGAATAATTTATGAAGCGGACCTAGTTGATATAAGAGTAAACATAAAGGGTTTTCTTGTTCATAAACCATGGTCTATGCTTTGCATACGTGAAATTTATAGGCTGTACGAGAAGGAGTTAGAAAAAACAGGACATATGCCAACTCTATTCCCAATAGTTATTCCAGAATCCAATATTAAAAAAGAATCAGAACACATAAAAGGGTTTCAGGATGAAGTTTTTTGGATAACGCATCAGGGGAAAGAAAGGATGGAAGAAAAACTTTGCTTAAGACCAACTTCAGAAACAATAATATATCCAATGTTTTCTTTGTGGATAAGAAGTTACAAAGATTTGCCATTAAAAATCTATCAAAGTTGTGCTGTATATAGAGCAGAGACAAAAGCAACAAAACCTTTAATTAGGGGGAGAGAATTCCTTTGGATAGAAGCGCACGATGCATTTGCCTCAATGGAAGATTCGGAAAAACAAATAATTGAAGATATGGAAATAGCAGAAAGGGTAATTCATCAAGAACTTTGCATACCTTTTATTTTATTGAGAAGGCCAGAATGGGATAAGTTTCCCGGAGCAGAATCAACCTTTGCCTTTGACACAATAATGCCCGATGGAAAAATATTACAAATAGCTACAACCCACTTACTTGCACAAAACTTTTCCAAGCCATTTGATATAAAATTTACCAAAGAAGATGGAAAGGAAGAATATGTTTATCAAACATGCTATGGACCTGGAATATGGAGGATATTTGCAGCACTAATTTCTTTGCATGGCGATGATAGAGGACTTATATTTCCATTTAAAGTAGCACCAATCCAAGTTATCATCGTTCCCATATTTTATTCAGAGGAAGAAAAAAGTATTGTTGAAAAAAAATGTAAAAACATTGAAAAGGTTTTGAAGGAAAACGGGATAAGAGTAATGGTCGATACAACTGAAAAAACCCCGGGAGAAAAATTTTATTACTGGGAGATGAGGGGTGTCCCCATAAGAATTGAGATAGGAATGAAGGAAATTAAATCAAATACACTAACCATTCACAGAAGGGAAAAAAACAAAAGGGAAAGGATTGAAGAAGATTCTATACTTAAAAGAATTGAAGCTATAGAAATAGAAATTAAAGAAAAACTAAGGAACGAGGCTGAAAAATTCTTTAAAAGCATGATCTCTGTTGCAAAAACAAAAGAAAAATTAAAAGAAATAATTGAAAAAAAGGGGGGATTGGTTAAGGTCGGTTTTTGTGGAAGTAAAAGGTGTGCTCAAGAAATAAAGTCTGAAACAACAGCAGAAGTTAGAGGCTATGAATTTGCAAGTTTTGAAAGGGATAAAGAAGATTTTTGCAGGTGTGTTTGGTGTGGAAAGAAATCAAAAGAAGTTGTTTATATAGGAAAAAGCTATTAAATACCAAAAGATATTTAAATATGAATGAATAATTTGAATTATCTTACTTCTGGGTGAAGAAAGTGATAGACGAAAAAAACATAAGAAAGACAGGTACTACTACTGTTGGGATTGTTTGCAAAGATGGGGTTGTACTTGCTGCAGAGAAAAGAAGTACAATGGGATATCTTGTTGCAAGTAAAGAAAGTACAAAAATTTTCCCCATAGACGATCACATCGCAATAACAATAGCAGGAGCAAGCGGTGATGCTCAGGCTATTGTAAGATATATAAGAGCGGAATGCAAGCTTTTTCAAATCCAAAATAAGAGAAAAATCTCTGTAAAGGGAGCTGCAACTCTATTGGCAAACATTTTGCAATCTGGAAGATGGAGCTTCATACCATACATGGTACAACTTATAATTGCTGGTTTTGATGATTCTGGTCCATCAATATATAGTTTAGACCCAATAGGAAGTGTTGAGGAAGAGAAGAAGTTTTTCTCTTCTGGTTCAGGCTCACCAATAGCTCTTGGTGTTTTAGAGGATAAATATAAAGATGGAATATCAACACAAGACGGAATAAAGATTGCAATTCAGGCGATAAAAGCCGCTGTTGAGCGTGACATTGCATCGGGTGGAAAAGGCATTGACGTTGCCGTTGTAACAAAAGAAGGATTTAAATTAATTGAAAAGGTAGAGAGCGCTTAAATAAAAATTCTGTGGTTAGAATGGAGATTCTCGATAGAGTAAAATCTTTACTTCCAAATATTGTAAGCAGGATTGAGCTTGAAGGTTCTGAGATAATAATATATACAAAAGACAAAGACTTTTTTCTTAGTTGTGAAGATGTTATTAGAAAGACCGTTGATGAACTAAAGAAAAGGATAGAGGTCAGGCCCGAAAAAAACCTTTGTCTAAGTGAAGATTATGTTATTGAAAAAATAAAGGAAATAGTTCCACCGGAGGCAAACATAAAAAACATATACTTTGAACCAGAAAGAAGCGTTGTAACAATAGGCGCTGAAAAACCCGGATTAGTAATAGGAAAGGGAGGAGAAACTATAAAAAGAATTAAGTCAGAGACGCTTTGGATTCCTAAGATTGAGAGGGAACCATCAATTAAATCAGATGTAATTAATGGAATAAGGAAAATGCTTCATAAAGAGACTAAATTTAGGAAGGAATTCTTAAACAAGATAGGAGAAAACATATTTGGAAAAAGGGAAGCAAGTAGAGATTGGATAAGGATAATACCTTTGGGTGGTTTTAGGGAAGTTGGAAGAAGTTGTTTACTAATTGAAACCCCAAAATCAAAAGTTTTGGTAGATTGTGGTATAAATGTTGGTGGAACCAATTCTGGAGTATTCCCTTACTTGAATACAAAGGAGTTTGACTATTCTGAGATTGACGCAATAATAGCATCTCATGCACATCTTGACCACATTGGTTTTATTCCAGTACTTTATGAAAGAGGATACGATGGACCATTATACCTAACAACACCAACTGTTGATTTTGCAACTCTTCTGTGGCTAGATTACATAGATGTGATGCAAAAAAGTTTAAACTCCCCTCTTTTTACTGCAAGGGGTGTAAAAGAGGCAATCAAACACACAATACCTCTAGAATACGGAGAAGTTTCTGATGTTGCTCCAGATGTTAGATTAACTTTCCAAAACGCCGGACACATACTTGGAAGTGGGCTTATTCATTTACACATAGGTGAAGGACTACATAATGTTGTTTATGCATGCGATATTAAGTACGGAAAAACAACATTACTTGAACCGGCCTTTACAGATTTCCAAAGAGTAGAAACACTAGTAATTGAATCGACCTATGGTGGAATTGATGATATAATGCCACCAAGAGATGAAGCTGAAAAACAGCTTGTTGAAATAATAAATAGAACGATGGAAAGAAATGGTATAGTATTAATCCCTTCCTTTGCAGTTGAGAGGGCCCAAGATGTTATGACAATACTAACAGAAAATAACTTTCAATATCCTGTATTCATAGATGGAATGATATGGGACGCTACTGGAATATTTACGGCGTACCCAGAATATATGTCACGCTCCATCCAGAAAAAAATATTTAATAACCAAAATCCATTCTTAAGTGAAAATTTCAAAAGAGTTTCTTCACAACAAGAAAGAGAGAAGGTGTTGGAACAAAGGCCTTGTGTAATAATATCAACAAGTGGAATGTTGGTTGGTGGTCCAGTAATAACATATCTACAAAACTTGGCAGAAGACCCAAGAAACACAATAATTTTCATTGCCTATCAAGCAGAGGGTACATGGGGCAGAAGAATTCAAAAGGGATGGAAGGAAATACCGTTTAAGACAGAAGATGGTAAACAAGTGACACTAAACCTAAAAATGGAAGTTAATACCGTTGATGGGATGAGCGGGCATAGCGATAGAAATCAATTGCTAAGCTTCATACATCGCCTTCCAACAAAACCAGACAAAATAATTGTTTGTCACGGTGAACATCAAAAAACAATAGAACTTTGTAGAACTATACATAAGCTTTTCAGGGTTGAAACAAATGCTCCAAAGAATTTAGAAAGTATAAGACTAAAATGAATTAATAGAATGGATATCCTAGACCAAAATCAAACTTGTAAACCTCAAACATATCATAATTAACAACATTTACATAAGAAGTAACATAACCTGTTTTTATTTCATAAGCAGGGACACTCAATTGTTTGTTTGAAGTTGATAATATTGCTGAAATTAAAATTTTTTTTTGGTCGTCCTCAACTTTTTCCAGCCCGCTCCTACTAAAATCAGAAATCCAAATAGTTTTTCCTGTAGAGTTTAGTACTGAACAAAATCCTTTCAATTCTTCAGAAGAACCAATTCTTTTTACAGCTTTTATAATTCCTCTTTGAAATTCATTGCCTGCTGGTAGAATTCTTGACTTTGTTGGAACTGAACAGAAATCTGAAAAGTTGTATGATGGTCTAAATGAAAGACCAACTTTATCTTCTATGTAATTAAGGAAAAACCTATAATTAGTTAAATTAAATTCTTCCCTTATTTTAACAATTTTGTCAGCCAAACCATTGGCATTCGAATCAAAAAAAACATGGGTTGAATTGCAAACCCAAAAATTGAATTTTGTTGAGTTAAATGTAATATTACCAAACCTTATGTTTGTACATGGTTGTGAAGGAATTTCAAGTTGCATAAAAGGTGTTGGAGTTGTGTCTAAAAAAATTGGGAAATAGTAGAAAATCTTGTAATTGTAATATCTTACATCATTACTTCCTGGTTTTTCTATAAAATCAAAATCTGTCTCTTCCCAATTGCCAGCCCCCTCTATTCCAAAAATTTCGGTTTGAGCATTATCCACATAATCAAAATCCATCAATTCAACTATCCCCTTTCCCTTTCTTAGGTATTCTAGTAGTGTGTCTTTGTATGGAGTAATGTTTTTATACCCCCAGATTAAAAGTGAATCAGACCTAACAATACACGGATTTATAACCCCAAGCTCTGTATAACAAATCAAAAAATCAATGTTCCTACCATTTACCTTCATTCCTTCTGACCATTTTTCAAGTGCAATTATTTGCTCGTTTGTACAATTGCACGCAACAACAACCATATTCTTTATAGTTCCTTCTATCTCAGACCAATAAAGCATTCCAGTCAATCCTGCTGGAATTAATCTTTCTAAAAAATCTTGAAATCTTGAAGTATTAGAAAGAAAGTAATGAAGCTTTCCTATTCTATCCATCGTCAAAACAACGTCCCTACCATTTATCAAAAGAATTGCTTCGTCCCATTTGCTCTTATAAGAAAATCCTGGAAAAAGTACGTTGAATGCGATAAAAAGAGCCACTATCACAAGAATTGCCTCCATTATGTTAACAAATCCGTTTTTCATTCTACCACATTTGAATTAAAATTTCTCCATATTTTGAACCAAAAGCTATCTGTCTTTTTATGGAAACATTTACATTTCTTGTTATAAAAATGTTTGGTTTACATATAACTGGCTCTATAGGATTTTCTGACCTGTCAACAAGAATTATAGAAAATTGAGAGGTTGCCCCAATCCATCTGCTCACATCATCATACCCATTTGCTTGATTGCATTTTGTTCGAAGTGCATTTATTTTATCCAACGATAAAAAATTTGTTAGGTTAAACCTTTCATCAGAAAGGCCTATTCTTTTTATTTTGTTCTCGTTTGGTGTTCCTATCAAAGCGTTCCAATCTATCGGCTCTCCAAGGTCATTTATTAAGATTTCCGAAATTTGATAAGCTTCTGACCTTACGATCTCATTTCTTGCTTCATTAGAGTAAGTCCTCATAAAACTTAATACTTGTAGGAAAAGAATTGAGGAAAAAGAAATAAACAAAGAAAAGGCAACGATGTATTCAACAAAGCTTATTTGTGCTTTCATCAAACCCCCATTACCCCAAGTCTTACAACTATACTAAAAGCACCAAACACGAGAATCAACATTATGATGCTATGTTTTATTCCTGAGACTAGTGAATTCTCGCTTATTTCACCAGCAACCAAACCGCAACAAAATGCCTGAACTATTGACATGAAGAAGAAAAGAGAAGTATAGTAACATTTTATTGTTTCTTTTTCTATTGCAAAAATGTTGCAAGTTGAATAAAAAATACTACAAATTGAGCAAGAGGCTCCAACACAATTTTCACAAGGGTTTGATATACCAACTGCTTCCGAGGCACCTGGCATTGCAGCAACCTGAAATATTGGAACCATTAGCCTGTTTATAGCGACAACTACCCCAAGAAATAAAAAACATATTGCATACATCAAAACAACATACTGTCTTAACAAGCTTCTTCTTTCCTTTTCTGTCTCGTCAAGCATTACAGCAGCTTCTGCAATAGATTCAATTATTGATATTATATCACCACCGGAAAAATATGATTCTCTTATAATTTTCATTGCACTGTTTATCCTCTTGCTTTTTTTTGTTCTTTGAATGAATTGATCTATAACCTTATCAATCGGCATTCCCCATGATATTTGGTTTGCCATCTTTTTAATTTCTGGTGAAAGCTTACCATACTCTACTTTGCTACATCCAACTATGGCCTGATGAAAAGACATTCCAGACCTTAAAGATTCTACAATATCCCTTAAAAAAATCGGCAGTCTCTCTTCCATCTCTTTTAATGCCCTATATTTTTCAAACCTGAGAAAAAACTGAGGTGTCGCAACAACAAAAGTTGAGAGTATGAGTGAATTACCAAGAACTCCCAGGTCTGAGCTTAATATTCCAATTATTATAAGAACTGAGGATATTAAAAAAGAGATTAACAAAACTCTTATCTCAAACCCGAGCTCAATCCTCACTATTCACCACCTGGAGATATGGATTTTACTAATATTATGAATGCAAAGGAAACAATGGGAAGGAAGACGAATATCAGAAAGGATTGGATTGCTATTATATTTCCTGCTGCCCCAGCTATACCCGACATTATTGCTGTTAAAATCACAAAAAATATTGCACCAAGAACAACTGCAGTTATATAAACTTCTATGAACATCGTTAATTGATGGGAAAATTCAAAAAGCTTTCTTCTGTACTCTTCCATAAAACTCTTAGATTTCTCCTTCAAAAAAGAGGTTAAGTCACCTCCTGTTCTTGTTATGGAAAGAATTCCCCAAAGTAGCTCTTTCATTTTTTTTGATGAAGACCTTTCAACGGCCCTTTCTATTGCTGTATTAACATCAATACCAAAGGCCTCTATGTCGTTTGTTATTCCAGCAATTTCTTCTGTTATTTCTCCATATTCGCTAAATCTTGTAAAAATGTTGAAAACTGTATGAATTGGTAGTTTTGAGCTTGCTATTGTTGCAATGTATAGAGAGGCAAACGGAAGATTTTTTTCAATGTTACCTGCCTTTTGTTTTATTAAAACTCTTGGATAATGTATGTAAAGAAGAAAAAGAAGTAGGGTTAAAAAAAATGAGACTGTAAAAGATGTTATAAAACCAAATAAAAAACTTTGAAGAAAAAATGAGAAAAGGAAGGAGAGAAAAGGAAGAGTTATCAAGAAAAAGATGAAGGAAAGAAACATGCCCTTGCTCAAATGCTCTTGAACTGACATTTTAAGCCTTGCCCTTCTTAAATCGTTCCTTAAATCAGGAAAGTAAAAAGAAACTTTATCACTTAAATCTCCAAAAAACTTTATTGAGGCCTTTGTATAAAAACTCATTCAAGCGCCTCCGATTGCAGATATAATCCTTTCAGGATAATTGTAATAAGCATTCAATACCTTGAAAACTTGCTTATACTCTATGATATTATTCTCTTTCATCCAATTTAGAAGGAGCATCCTCCTTTCTATTTCTTCTTTTATTTGATTTTCTCTTATTCCTGTACTTTCTGATATCTTTTTTAGCACCACACTTTTTCCTGTTATTTCAAACTTGTCACCAATTGGATTCCATTTAAATACCCTATTAACTATTGGTCTGTTTGTTTCTTTTTCTATTCCAACAACCTCAACAACCTCAACAACCTTCCTTATAGGTCTTTCTTTATGTCTCACAACAGATAGAAAAACCACAATATCAAGACTTGCAACAAGACCTGGTGGCAAGGAAATTGGCGGGGTTGTAAGCCTGTCAACAAGCTTTGGAAGGTTTTCTGCATGTATGGTTGCCATGCTTGCATGCCCTGTTGCCATTTCCTGGAAAAGAACGAATGCTTCTTTACCCCTTACTTCTCCGACAATTATATAGTCTGGCCTCATCCTAAGGCTTTCTTTTAACAAATCAAAAAGGTCAACTTCTCCTCCTTTTCTCTCTTCTAAAACCATTGGTACCCTTGCAACTGTTGGAACCCAGTGAGAGTGTGGAAGTCGAAGCTCTGGTGTGTCTTCTATACTAACAATCTTCTTTTCTGGTCTGATGAATAAAGACAATACATTAAGTAAAGACGTCTTTCCTGTTGCTGTACCTCCTGAGATTAATACACTCTTTCCATAATCAACTGCAAACCAGAGATATGCTAAAATTTTTGGGTCAAGTGTATTATAGGAGAGTAGATGAATTGGTGTTAATGGTTCCTCTGTGAATTTTCTTATGGTAAAGCTGCTTCCTCTTCTAGCTATGTCTGTAGCAAGTGTTGCCTGAACCCTTGATCCATCTCTTAAGCTTCCTTCAACCAAAGGAGTTGCAACTGAAATCGCCTTACCACAAAGCTGAGAAAGCCTTATCACAAAAGAATCTAGCTCTTCAGATGAATCAAATTGAATGTTTGTGGCAAGAGAAGCAAACTTTGGGTCTCTATGAAATACAAAAATTGGTATTCCAACACCATCACAACTTATGTCCTCTATGTTTGGGTCTTGCATCAATGGCTCTATTTTTCCAAGCCCGATAAAATCCCTATCAACATAATAATTTAAAATTTTTTTCTCCTCTTCTGTAAGTTTAAATCCATAATATTTCAATATCTCATCAACGTTTCTCTTCAAATATTCCTTTGCCTCAAAAATTTTTAACTTAGAAAAATCAACATCGAGTTTCTGTTCTAAAAGGTCTTTAACCCTTTCTATAATATTCCTCAACTTTTCCGTGAATTCGGGTTCAACAACCTCATATCTATATCTATCCAACTCTTCATCCCAATATATTCTTGCATACGCAAATATAGGTTCGTTTTTAGCTGGATTTCTTGGAATCAAGGGATATGAAATTTTTAATTTAACCTCTTCTTCTGGTTTTATCGCACCAATCTTAACTTTTGAAGGGAACTCTGGGATTTCTATTCCCTCTATTTTTATTTCCTCTTCTGCCTTTACTTTCCCTCCTATTGGAGAAATTTCCTCCGTTGTTATTTTAACCTCCTCTACTTTTATTGGTATTTCCTCTTTTTTCTTTTGAGAAATATTTTTATATCCTCTTACAAGTCTGACGAAAAATTTTTTAAACGTCATTCTATCCTTAATTCATTTTTTGTTTTATCAAATGTTAAAGTTATTGTCTTCAAAGAAATGCTTTTTCCTGAAAGTAGAAGGGACGAATTTAGGTTGTGAATAGAAGAGATATGATATTTTCCTCCGGGAAGTGCTAGAACCCTTAATCCTTTTCCTGCGTTTAAAAACTCAAGCTCAAAAAAATATCCTGCTGTTACATTTTCAATTCTAAAGCTTGTTCTTACAAAATCACACTGCTTACAATAGTCGAAAAGGTTTATTGCAAGGGAAGACACATAGCTACTTACACCAACCATCCCATAATTAAGGGTCTCTTCTCTAAAAATGTCTGACCTTGCCTTCAAAAATGTACCTATTGTCAAAAACAATGTAAAACCAATCATGAAGAAAATTACAAACTGAATTATTAGAGACTGGGCTTTTTTCATATAAGAAGAATTTTGATTTCTGTGATAATTAATGTTTTACTTCCTTCGACCTGAGAATATACGCTGCCCCTTGAAATTCTTACAGATTTTCCCGAAGATGTGAATGGACCAGAAGGGCTTTTTGAAAGCAAAACATATCTATAGCCCTTGGTTGGGGATTCCTCCAATTCCCTAAGCCAGACTTTATATGTTATGTTAAATCCATCTGCTGTTTTATCTGCTCTTCCAAAAACAACTATTGGTTCATCTATACCAACATTTCCTATTTGTTGTGTATTGCTTGTGCTCAGAGGAATCCATCCAACATCGTTCGCAATATTTGTTGTTTTGCTGAAAAAAGTGAATTGGATTGAGTTTTTTTCTTGGCTTGGGCTGTCGTAAACATACAAAAACCATATTCCATCTATATCCGATTGAAAGTTTTGTTCACCGCCATACTTTGCAACATATCCAATAATTCCAGGAAGAGAGTTTACATTGTTTATATCAAAGTATTTGTATGCTCTTTCTATCATTGCTTGATGCTGACTTTTCTGGATTAAAGGGATTCCCCAAAAATAGGCAGAAGAAACAAGACTCATCGCAATAATAACAATTACTACTGCTGAAATTATATCTGATTGAGATTTCATACCAATCTATTTTTGTATCGGTCTTATTGGAGGTATCCTTGGTGGCGGAAGCGCTGGCCTCTTAAGTTTTTTATCGATTTCTTCAAGTGTACTCAACATTGATTGGTTGTTCTCCACAATCTTCTTATTCTCTTCTATTAGCTGATCAAGTTTTTCTACTAATGGCTTAAAAGAAATTCCCGAAGTTATTTCCTCTGTGGCTGCTGCCTTAACATAAGATAAAAGTTCATCTATCTTTCCAATTAAATCTTCTATTCTTCCAGGAAGCTTTGAGATTTCAATTCTTAGTGCATCATCAGCCTTTGCTAGTTGGTCAACCAGTTGCTGGTTCATCCTTATTATATCCAAAACTTCTTTCAAAAACTCCTTTGTATCGACAATCGAAGAAGCCTCTATTTGTTCAATTCTCTTCTCCAACTTTCTTAAAGGCGAAATTGGAATTAATTCAAACTCTTCTTGATATTTTTCTATTGCCATATATCACCTAACTATAATTTCTTTTTAAAAATAATAAAGTTTGTTAAAAAAAAGAAAAGATTAAACTTCGGCCTCTTCTTCTGGTCTTGGTGGTGAAGGAGTTTTTTCAAGCTTGCCTGCTGATATAACATCATCTATTCTCAATATCATCTCTGCGGCCTCAGCAGCAGATTTTATTGCCTGGGTCTTTACCTTCAATGGCTCAACTACTCCCATCTCCTCTGCATTAACTATTTTTCCTTCAAATAAGTCTATTCCGTGATATGTGTTTCCTTGTTCATGGGCTGCTCTCAATTCAACCAATATATCAATTGGGTCCAAGCCAGCATTTTCTGCCAAGCTTCTTGGAACAATTTCCAATGCATCTGCAAAAGCCTGTATTGCTAGTTGCTCTCTGCCAGAGAACTTTTCTGCAAACTTTTTAAGTCTTCTTGAAACTTCTATTTCAGGAGCTCCTGCACCAGGGACTATTTTTCCAACCTCTATTGCAGAAGATACCGCACCGACAGCATCTTCTATGCTTCTATCAACTTCGTCAACAACATGCTCTGTGCTTCCTCTTACAAGTATTGTTACTGCCTTTGGGTCTTTACACTCTCTGACAAAAGTCATTGCTTCTCCAGCTATTTTTTTCTCCTCTACAATTTTTGCAAATCCTAGATCTTCTGGTGAAAGGTCGTCTAGGTTTGTAACTATCCTACCTCCTGTCGCTTTTGCAAGAGCTTCCATGTCCGACTTCTTTACCCTTCTGCATGCTAGTATTCCTTTTTTAGCGAGATAATGCTGAGCTAAATCATCGATTCCCTTTTGACATAAAACAACATTTGCTCCTGAATCAGCAATTTTTTCTACCATTTCCTTTAGCATTTTTTGTTCTTGCTCTATGAATGCCTGCATTTGCTCCGGAGATGTTATCCTTATTTCAGCATCAGTCTCAGTTTCCTTTATTTCAAGTGCAACATCAAGCAATGCTATCTTTGCGTTTTTAACAGTTTTTGGCATTCCTGGATGCACCACTTCTTTGTCTATAACTATTCCTTTAACAAGTTCCGTCTCTTCTGCAGAAGCCCCATGTTTTTTCTCTCTTTTTATGTTGTCTGTATCAACAACTATTTTTCCGTTCTCCTTTGTTGCAACCATCTTTACTGCCTCTACTACTTTATTTGCAAGTAAAGGAGACGCCCTTTCAACAGACTTTCCACTCATAGCAGTTATTGCAATTTTTGTTAAAAGCTCCTCATCATCAAGAGAAATTGGCTTTGCTATATCCTCAAGAATTTTTAAAGCTTCTTCTTTAGCAATCCTAAACCCCTTTGTTATTACTGTTGGATGCACTTCTTGGTCAAGTAGTTCTTCTGCTTTTTTCAAAAGCTCTCCTGCAATTATCACTGAAGTTGTTGTCCCATCCCCCACTTCTTGGTTTTGTGTTTTTGCAACTTCAACCATCATTTTTGCAGATGGGTGTTCTATCTCCATTTCCTCTAATATTGTTACGCCATCGTTTGTTATCACAATGTCTCCTATGGAATCAACAAGCATCTTGTCCATTCCCTTTGGACCCAGGGTTGTTCTTACAGCATCTGCTACTGCTCTTGCCGCTGCTATGTTATTTCTTTGCGCGTCTCTTCCAACCTGTCTTAGTGTTCCTTCTGGAAGTATTAAAACAGGCTGACCCCCAAGTTGTCCTATCATTGCCTTGCCATTTGGCATCTTTCCACCTCCTTTTTATTAATATACTTACATGCACATTTAAATTTTATGATGTTTTTTCTTGAATTAGTTTGCTAAACTCTTTAGCAGACTCGATCTCAAAAAGCTCAGGCTCTGATATAACAGGCACTCCTTCTATGTTTTTTTCCTCAAACTCTTTTGCGAAAAATATAAACTTAGAAGAAAACATTGAAGAGAGGGTTCTAAATTTATAGACTTCCCTTTTAATTCCATGCATGTTTTTCAAAAGATTCGCAATAAGCGAAAATTTTTCCTTACCTACAATTCTAAACGGTGCAGAGTATACTGGTGTGTTGTCAAAACCTATTCTGTAAAGCTCTTCTGAAACAGTTTTTTCAAACCCATTTCTTGCTTTAAGATGGATTGGACTAACTTCTCTAAGCTTGTATGGTTTTCTAATGTTTTCATTAACTAACATCTCTATTTTTTCTACTGTTTTTAATGTTGGGTTCACCCTTTTTTTCTCAATTTCATACAAAGCCTTTTTTGTTATTCCTATAAGTTTTGAAAATTGTTCAAGTGTTAGGTTTAGTTCTTTTCTCTTTTTCCTTAGTTTAATGTTGTCTATTTCAATAGTATGCCTTCCTTTTGCAGAATTCAAACAAAAAATCTCTCCTTCTATAAACTCTTCAAAAGCCTTTGGTGTCATCACAGGAATTTCAAACCTAGAATATACTATTCTCTCATTTAAAAATTCCCTATTGTTTTTCATCGAAACAACAAAAGGGAAGGCAGACAAAAAGTAGGATATTGCTTTTAGACTTTTTGCCTGTTCTTGGTCTAATCCGTCAACATTTATTAGAACTTTTATCAAAAGCAATAAATCGTTTCTTGCTGCAATATCAAAACAGCCATCACAAACAAATGTTCTGTAATTCCTTTTTATCAAGAAATTTACAATCCTGTTTATCAAAAATTCCTTGTTCATCATACTTATTATTTAACTTAAAAAATAAAAATGTGTTTGTGGGTATATAAATAAGAAATTTATTGAGAGTAAAAATAATATATAAGGGCCATTAGCTCAGTCTGGTTAGAAACACTTTTAAAGTGTTAACATGCAATCGCCTTATAAACGGCACAGACTGAGAAAGCGATAGAAATCCGCTAAAGGTCGCCGGTTCGAATCCGGCATGGCCCACTTTAATTAAAGGATTTATTTCTTTCTTAATTAAAATCATTTATGAAATTGGGTTATATAGACGAAGAAAAACCATGGGGAATAATAAGAAAATATACTTCACCTTGCGATGAATTAAGTGTCGTAGGAATAATTGCTACTTCTACCTCTGAAAAAATAACGCGTTCGGGCTTTGATTTATACGTACAACAAAAGGGGAGTACAACGCTACTATGTGGCGGAGCAAAATTAGAGATTTCTGAAAAGGAAATTGGAACAAACTATGGTATTCCAGCAGAAATTGTTGTTAATAAAGAGAGTGTTCTAATAATATTAGAAATATTGGAGAAAGGTAAACCTTTATTATTAGAAAAAATAGAAGGTTTTGAAAAGTCACAATTTTTTAAAAAACCATTAATAGAAAGGATTGGATATTTAAAATTGTTTTAAAAACAGTTAGGTAATATAATGGAGAACAAATATATTTATTGGACTGACAGAATAGCAGAAGAGGTAAGAAAAAGGTTGGAAAATTTTCCCATTTTAAAAAAAACAGTTGAGGAGAAGGGAGCGGTTATAGTATACGATGAAAAAACTCCTTCTGGAAAAATTCATGTTGGATCTGCAAGGGGTTGGATAATACATGACATAATCACAAAATCTTTGAATGACAACGGAATTAGAGCTAAGTTTATACTTTCAAGCGATGACATGGACCCACTCGATACTGTGCCAATATACCTTGATAAGCAGAGGTTTCAACCATTTCTTGGAATTCCTCTAAGAAATGTTCCGTCTCCGAACAAAAATTATGATAGCTATGCTGACTATTTCTTTTTTTCTTGCGTGGAAAGGTTTGAGGAATTGGGAATAGAGGCTGAAATAGAAAGAACTGGTGATAGATATAAAAGGGGGGATTTTAACTGGGCAATCAAAAAGGTTCTTGATAATGCTGAAAAAATTCATGAAATTTACAGAAAGGTTTATGGAAAAACTTTGAGAGAGAAGCTCCCTTTTTCTCCGATTTGCGAAAAATGTGAAAGGATTGGCACTACATTAGCATATGAATGGGATGCTGAAAATGAGATTTTAAAGTATGTATGCAAAAAGGATTTGGTTAAATGGGCAGAAGGATGTGGTTATGAAGGAGAGATTTCTCCTTATAATGGTAGTGGAAAGCTTCCATGGAAGGTAGAATGGGCAGCAAAATGGCCAACTGTTGGAGTAATAATAGAAACTGCTGGAAAAGACCATTTTACTAAAGGAGGGGCAAGAGAAATTGCTGTTCTTATATCAACAAAAATTTTTGAATATCCTCCTCCATGGCCTTCAAGCCCAGAAAAAATAGGAAAGGGATACGAATTCTTTTTGGTAGAAGGAAAGAAAATGTCAACTTCAAAAGGAATTGGAGTAGCATTTACAGAAATTTTAGATTTTATACAACCAGAAATTCTTAGATTTTTAATGGTAAAAACAAGACCGGAGAGTGCGATAGATTTTAAAGAAGAGCACATACCAAGGTTTTACGAAGAATTTGAAAGATATGAGAGAATTTATTTTGGAGTTGAGAAGGCGAGTGAAAGGGAAGAGGTGAATGCAAGGAGGGTTTATGAACTTTCTTGTATAAGAATTCCAAAAGAAAGACCTTTCAGGATTCCTTTTGAGTTTGCATGCATTCTTTCCCAAATTCTCCCAAAAAAAGATAGGGAGGAGAAAGCAATGGAAATTTTGAAAAAAAATTACAGAAGGGAATTTAGCAGCTTTGAGAAAGAGCTTATAGAAAAAACATTAAGGTATGCAGAAGTTTGGACTAGGGAGTTTGCACCTGAAAGGTTGAGGATAAAAATATTAGAAGAATTGAGAGAAGAAGAATTAAACGAACTTTCAGTCGAACAGAAAAATTCTCTTTTTGAATTGAGCAGGTTTTTGGAGAAGGAGAGAGAAGAGACTGAAATTTGGGATAAAATCAGGGAAATTTCTGAAAATTTAAAAATTGATGTTGGAAAAATATTTGAGGCTGCCTACATTGTACTACTAGGGAAAAAATTTGGACCAAGATTAATACCCCTAATTCAAACTCTTGAAAGGGATTTTGTGATAAAAAGGTTTAGGCTTGAGGAATAACCACTTACAAGGTAAATTATATTTTTATAATTCTCAAACCAAAGGTTATTTGGGTATGTTTGAGTCAAAAATTTTTAAGAATGAAGAGGTGCTTTTCCCAGATTATTTGCCAGAGTTCTTGCCATATAGAGAGGAACAAATAAAGGAAGTAGCAAAAAATCTAATTCCAGCATCAGAGTTTAGGAAGCCACAAAACACATTTATCTTCGGACCAAGCGGAATAGGAAAAACGGCAGTAGCAAAATTTATTTTTCGAGAATTTGAGCAGTATTCTGGAATAAAAACAATATACATAAACTGTTGGGACTATAAAACCTCAATCTCAATACTTTCAAAAATAGCAATTGAGCTTGGGGCATTCATTCAAAGAAGAGGGGTGGGAAAAGATGAAATATTTGAAAGGATGATAGAAGCATGCAAAAAATCTGGGAGGGCAGTTATAGTTTGTTTGGATGAGGTTGACCAAGTGGTTTTTAAAGACCAAGAAATTTTATACGATTTGCTTAGAATAGACCAATACATAAAAAATCCATTTGGTCTAATATTTATTTCAAACACCCCAAACATATTCATAAACCTAGACCAAAGGATAAAAAGCTCTTTAAACTTAGAGGAAATAGAGTTCAAACCTTATAGATTAGAGGAAATGAAGAAAATATTGGAGGAGAGAATAAAGTTTGCGTTTCATTCTGTTGAGGAAGGGGTAGCATTAATTGCCGCAAACCATGCTGTTAATCTTGGTGGTGATGTTAGGATTGGGTTAGAGTGCCTTTTAAAGGCTGGGAGGCTTGCTGAGATGAAAAACTCTGAAAAGCTTAAGGTTGAACATATAAAAGAAGTACTTCCAAGTGTTGGAAAATTCAAACCAAGACTTATTGAAGAATGGATAAGCGATGCTGAAAGAAAGATACTAGAAATTGTTTCTAGGAAGAAAAGTTTTTTCTCAGGGGAGCTTTATTCCACTTACAGAAAAGAGGTTGAAAATCCTGTAAGTGAAAGGATGTTTAGAGAGTATGTTAATCACCTTTCCAGCCTTGGCCTTATAAAAGTAATAGAAAGAAGGGGCGGG
>JAWCME010000005.1:0-27921 GCA_039091335.1 Candidatus Aenigmatarchaeota archaeon
TCTCAAGTGTAAATTCCATGTGTAGCTTACCTTCTGAATCTGCTTGTGCATAAAACATTACACGGTTGTCGTATGCTGGTCCACTGTTAAGTGGTTCCCATAATGTGCAGTACTCTCCTTTATTAACAAGTTCGACTCTGTACCAATTTCCAGGCGTCAGCCCTTCTGCATCGATGTATTTTGGCCCTAGTTGGTTCTCGAAGTTGTAGAAAACTCCCGTTGCACCTTCATCTTTGCATTGCCAATCGTTTTCAGGATCTTTCTCACACATATTGACTTTTGTAACTGGTGATATCAATCTTATGAACTCTTCCACTACGCTTATGAAAATACAAAATTTAGGTTGAGAAGAAGAGTTCACGTTTTCGCCCAAATTGATATGTTCATTTTTTATCAATTTACCCACTAAATATTATAAGCGAGCGCCTGAAGTTTAATTAGTTTAAAAATTTAAAGATAATTATGGCAAGAAAAAATTTGAAAAAAAATAGAAGGATGATAGTAATTTTCTCAATTTTATTAGTAGCAGCTATTTTTTACGTTTTATTCAGAAATTTTCTATTCCCTGAGATTATTGAAATTAAAGAGCTTTCAACAATTGGATTTGTAGAGGTTGGAGTTTCTGTTAATGTTTCTGAAACAGAGGGAATAATCTCTCTTTCAGACGGATGCAGAGAAATTTATATGAGCATTGATACATCACAGGCTATTTCTATAGAGAATGGAATGAATAGGATTATAAAGATAAGGCCAAACACACATGACTTAATGAACGATTTGTTAGAAGGATTTGGAATAAAGGTTTTGATGGTAAAAATAGTTGAGATGAGAGATAATACCTACTTCTCGAAGCTTATCCTAAGGAAAGGAAATGTTATATTAAGTTTAGATTCAAGACCAAGCGATGCTATTGCAATAGCAGCAAGAACAAGCTATATGGTTCCAATCTATGTGAAAGAAGATTTACTCGAAGAATATGGTAAAAAAATATGTTAGCTCTTTAGTGCTTCCTTAAATTTCTCTCTAAACTCATTTAGCTGTGAAATTATTCTGTTGCAAGCCTTTTCTAAAGCGTTTATCGGATTACCT
Source organism: Candidatus Aenigmatarchaeota archaeon (assembly GCA_039091335.1). Classification (GTDB taxonomy): domain Archaea; phylum Aenigmatarchaeota; class Aenigmatarchaeia; order CG10238-14; family SCSR01; genus JAWCME01. Next base: position 1,090 of record JAWCME010000005.1, read on the forward strand.
CTATTTACCTTTACAAATATCTTTGGTTCAGAAAGATAGGGATGTTCTTTTATATACGCTGCCTCTGTTACGTTTTCATCCTTCCATAAATCTTCTCTTATAAGATTTGCCAGGGTTAAGGATTCTCCAACCATTTCCAAAACAATTGTTTTTTCTTCTTCTTTCACTTTTTTTAATTCCATCCAATCACTTAATTTATTCTTTCTATCACATATAAATCAACATCATACCTTACTATTGGTTTTTTGTGAAACTTAAATGTATATGGTAGAGCAAACTTAAATTTTATTACATTTCTTACAAAACCACCATTTTCTTCAACAAATTTTATTAAGAACTCCCTCGTTTTTTTGTAACCACCCCTATGTAAGGAATATATTTTTTCACCACACTCCAAAGCCTTTTTTAAAAAAACCCTATCTGCATGAATTGTCTGAATTCCAAACGGAGGGTTTTGCAGTATGGTGTCCGCTTTAGAATTCCATTTTTCAATGTCACAACAAACAAAAAATAGATTTTCTCTTTCTAGACCAATTTCCCTTTTATTTTCTACTGCAGTTTTTAAAACAACCTTATCTATATCTATACCAACAACACTCTTTGCTCCTAGGAGTGATGCCCCTATTGCAAGCCTTCCTGATCCTGTGCCAAAATCAAAAACATCTTTATCCTTTATATCTCCATGCAAATAGGCAAGGTTTAAAATTTCTGCTGCCAAGTCTCCTGGGATTGTGTACTGCTCTAAACTAGGTTTTGGCGATTTTGGTTCTTTTAATTTAGAAAGTATTATAGCAAGAGATTTTTTATCCATATAAATTCGTTTGAATCCTTAGGTTTAAATCAATTTTCAGTCTAAGTCTTCAATGTTTATCATAGGTATTTTATACCTTTCTAAATCATCTATGCCTATGCGTGGACAGGCCGCATTTATCAAAAAATCCAGCTTTAAGCCCTCTATTTTCTCAGGAGTTATTTCATCCATTGCAATCAAATAAACTGTTTTTCCCTTTTTTTCAAGCCTTTTCTTAAGGCTGAAAAAATTTCTTTTTATTTGTCCAACCTTCCAACTTACCAAAATCCCCACATTCCTTGATTCTTCAAGCCTGGATTTATTCCAAACAATTATTTTTCTAATTTTTTTTCTAAAATCTTCCAAATTCACAATTTCATTACTTTCTAGGTCAAGATTAAAGACAGGTTTTTCAGTAGCAAGAACTATTCCCAACCCATAAAATTTTCCAGCGGAGATGCATAGAAAACATTCTACTTTATCCTCAATTTTTTTTGCTGCTTCTAAGTTACACCCCAATATTTGGCCTGGGTATTTTAAGGCCTTGTGAACAAAAACAACCTTCCCTTTTTTTTCAAGATATTCCTTCACTTTTGGTATTGTTTTAACAAACTGTATGCTTGTTATTAGGCCTATTTTTTTAAAATTTTCTAGCTTGAGAAAATCCTTTTCCAGAGCTATATGAGGGTCTGAATCCATGAAATATTCCCAATATATTACAGGGATTTTAGTATGGACAATTTTTTCATGTCCTATATGTAGAATTGCATCACATCCAAGACGCTTAGCTTCGAATTCTCTTATATCACAACTTCCAAAACATGGCTCACAACATATCACAGTCTCAAAACCTTCTTTTTTCAGTTTTTCTGCTATATCTTGAATCCTTAGTTTCAGTCCCTCTCCAAACTGAATGAAAACCCTTTTAGCTTTTAGTTTTCTAAGCTTATTTATTACTTTCTTCATAAAAACAACTCGATCAAGTATGGCAGTAAAATTATTAGAATACAAATAGAAATAAATATGATTAGCCTTTTAATTCTTTTCTTTCCCCAAACAAAACCGAGGAAAGAGCCAGCAATCATACCAAACAAATGGGCAGGATAGGCTATTTGAGAAGCTTCGAATAGCATAGATAGAGTGAAGAGAAAGTAGATTGCTCCTGCTAGAACAAATGGTATAGGAATTAAACTGCCAAATATCACGAGCCTTCCAGGACAAACAAAAGTCCCCAATCCAACTAATGCAGAAATAGCGGCCGAGGCACCAACGCTTATGCTTTCAGTTGTATAACCAAAAATAGGTATGAAAACGGAAAGGTTTCCAATTATTCCTCCAAGAAAATAAGCAGTCAAATACCTACTTTTTTTTACCTTTGATTCAAGGGAAAGTCCCAAGAAAAATAATGCAATCATGTTGAAAACTAAATGGTATATGTCTGCATGAAGGAAGAATGAAGTAATCAATGTATGATAATTTCCGTTCAAAAAATTATTAATACTGAATCCGTATTCAAGCGCATACTTTTCGTTTATGACAAAACCATTTGAGCTAATAGCAAATACAGCTATGTTTGTTAATATGAGTAAAAGGGTTAAATTAATCCTCATTTAAATATAAATTTGTAATGGAAGATAAAATTTCATCGGAAGTTGAGAAGAAAGGATACTTACTTTTTAAAGAGGGGAAGATTAAAAAAGAACTGGAAACTGAAAGAAGGATACATTTTAAAATTTTTGGAAAAAGCAATGTACATTCTGTTATATTTGATAAAGTAAAAAATGAATTTAACTGTGATTGCAAGTATTCAACGCTTAAGTTTAAAGAGTGTTCGCACATATTCGCATCAAAGCTGTTTATGAAACACAAAAAAAACTAATTTTTAAAACATTCTGGCTCTTTCCTATTTTTAAAACACACATTTCCCTTAACACATGCAACCATAAGTATTATTACAATCAATATTAAAAGAGAGGAATAGAATAGAATAGCAACATCCTCTTTAGCCTGTGTCTCCTCTTTGTCCTTTATTGTTATGTATTCCACTTTCTCATAATATCTCTTGGGCTCTTCAAAAAATATTTGGATTTGAGGTTTTTCGGGTCCACACTTTCCAACATTCATCCACCCAACGCTGCAATCAGAATATCTAAATAATTGCTGCCTTTCAGTATCAAAACATCTAAACACATTGAGAGATTCAGCCTTACAAGTTTCTAAGACAGTAGTTACTACATTTCTTGTTATAATTTTTTCTCTGTAAACATTCGTCTCTAGGGGCAATGGGTTTACCCTTACTATTACAGTATCGTTTGCTTTTTCTCCTTTGTTATCTGTTACTGTTAGTAAAATTACATGAGTTCCAACAGAGAAGATTTTAGTAAAAATCATCGAATTGCTTAATATTGTTTTGTCATCCCTCCATTCATAAGAAGTTATATAGCCGTCCGGGTCATAAGAAGCAGCTGCAGATAAAGTAACTTCCTCTCCCTCTCTTACAATTTGGTCAGGTCCTGCATTTGCTACCGGCTTTTTATTTGTCCTTGAGACATATACAGATCCTATTAAAGTTCTTGGCAACACACAATTGCTTCCTGCCTCACTTGCATCAACATAAACATTATAACTTCCATCGATCCAGGAAAGCGTGTTGAAACTAAACATTCTTTCATCTGTCGCTCCAGAATAAGGAAAGGTAAATATTTTTGTTAGTTTTGGGTCTTTTTCCATCTCAACATAAACGTTTACAATTGCGTTTGGGTCAAGATTTTGGTAGGTCATCTTTAACTTGATAAAAATGTCTAAATTTTCTTCAGAAGTTATATGGGGTTTAAAAATTTTATAATCAACCAACTCAATCCTACAGGTAGGAGTAGGTTTTGCTAAGCAACTTCCTTCATAACACCCATACTCACAATACTCTATATCCCTCCACCCAACGCTGCAATCAGAATATATATACTGCTGTCTTATGTAATTTCCGTAGCAATAAGGGCTTCCTATATATTTGGGCTCACATGTTTTTCTATCTAGACAAATTGTGTAGTATGATGTTTGAGAAGGGTAAACTTTTACAGTTATAACATTTGGATAATAGTTTGTTTTACTAACACTTACTATATAACTCCCGCTAGTTAAAGAAAAACTCGCATAGCCATCCCAGTCAGTATAGGAAGTTTTTGAATCAACCTCAATTCTTGCATTCTCTATATTATCCAAGGTATAGCAATCCTTTATCCTTAAACTTAAAGTTCCAATAGCATCACAAGATACTATTGAAAAGGATTTTGATTTTTCTTTTTTGTAAGGATCACAACTAGCACTTGCAATAACCTTAACTATAGGGTCTCTAACTCCATAGACGGAAGTATCTATCAACCTATCAAAGGTTACAATTTTAGAAAAACCAACTGGTATTTCTACATATTTTATTTCATAAAAACTGTTGTCTACATAATACATCACACTAACTATTGGGTCCACGTTTCCACTAACAGAAATCTCTGCCCTTACCCTAATCCTATCCCCAATACAAAAATTAGATGGGTCTACATTCTCTCTTTCTAGAAAAATTCTGTCTATGCTAACATAACAAGATGGTTCGGGTGTGCTAGGAACACATCCTCCATTCTGACAAACTTGGCCTGAAGGACAGTTTTCTATTTCAACAACCCATCCTGTGCCTTCTGGATTGCATCTTTCATATTGTAGTTGTGTATCGCACAAACAAACATAATTCCTAGTCTGTCCAGGAGTGCAAATCTTTGGCTTTTCCTCAAAACTTTCAAGACAACTTCCCATTCCTGTATTTCCTTCAAAAACTTCTATCCTGACTTGCTCAGTTTTGTAGCCATTTTTTGTTATGCTGACATAATAACTTCCAACAGGGAGTTGAATAGAAGCCTTTCCGTCAATTCCAGAATATAATATGTAATTGTTAATACCAATAATCTCTATTTTGGCATTATAAATTGGTTTTTTTGTAGAGCAATCGGTAACTTTTATGTTAAGCGTTCCTAATAATTGAATTGGGGAGCAGCATACCTGACCACCAGAACATTCACCAACACCAACATTTTCATAATTACTTGGGCAAGAATAATAGCACCATCCCCCTTTATTTTCAACTTGACAAAAACCGTTCGGTTCTGGTAGTCTATCTTCGCTCCTTCCAAGGTTCAATCCTGAAAAATAAAGAAATAATAAAATAATTAAAAATAGTGTTTTTTTCATATGAAAAAAATAAATAAAAAAAGATTTAAGTCTATAGAACGCTACGGGGAAATGCGATTTCTGTCTCTGGGAAAAAGACAAACCTCTCTTATGTTACTTTTGCCTGTTATTGCCATGGTTATTCTTTCTAGTCCAATGCTCCATCCAGCATGCTCCACACTGCCATACCTAAAAGAATCAATATAAAACTTAAAATCTTCTGGATTAAGTCCTTTCTCACCAATTCTTTTTATCAATAAATCCGGAGAATGTATCCTTTGTGTACCGGAGGATATTTCTATTCCATTGTAAATTAGGTCAAAGGCCTTACAAACCCTTGGGTTTTTTTCGATAGGCATGGCATAGAATGCTTTTATTTCTGAAGGCCATTCTGTCAAGAAAAAAGAATTTCCAAAAAGATTTGAAAGCATTTTTTCCTGCGTCTTTGAAAAATCTTCACCCCATTCTATTTTTTCACCCCTATTATTAAGGGCCTCTATGGCTTTTGTATAACTTACCCTTTTTAGAGGAAGTTTTGGAATTTCTATTTTTCTTTTTAATATCTCTAGCTCCTCCTTACAGTTTTCCCCCACTTCTTTTAAAATGTTTAAAAAACACTCTTCCAACAATTTCATCGCTGCTTTGTCATCAGAAAACGCCTGTTCAACGTCCATCTGCCTTATTTCGTTCAAATGGGTTGGCTGGTCGAATTTTTCAGCTCTGAAAACAGGTGTTACGCAGAAAACCCTTTCAAATGCAATTGCGCAAATCTGTTTATAAAGTTGTGGGGATTGCGCAAGGAAAGCTTTTTTTTCAAAGTAAGGTAATTCAAATAACTCTGCCCCACCTTCGCTTGCTGAAGAAATTATTATTGGGGGTTGAATTTCTATGTAACCTCTTTTAAACAGAAAGTCTCTAAAAGATTTAACAATCTGAGACTGAATCTTAAAAATTGAGTATGATTCCCTAGTTCTTAAATCTAAAAACCTATTGTCAAGTCTCGTGTCAAGATTTGCTGGAGTTACTCCCCTTGGGTCTAGTGGAAGGGGCTTTGCGGCTTTTGATAAGATTTCAATTTTTTTTGGGATGATTTCAACACCATACTTTGCTATTTTGCTTTTTACAACCTTCCCACTAACTCGCAACACATCCTCTTGATGAAGTTTGTTTAAAATTTCCAAAATTTTCTTTGAAACTGTTTTTTTTGGGGCAGTAATTTGCACAATACCGTTCTTGTCTCTGAGTAGAATGAAATTTATCCCACCCATGACTCTTACATCATAACACCAACCACATACAACAACATTTTTTCCTATCATCTTTTTTAACTCGCTAGAATAGTGTCTTTTTTTCATCATAAGTAATAATTCTGTTTTTTTAATTTTTAAACTATAGATTGTAAACTAGAATCCAAACCAAAATCCAGAACAGCAAAAAACTTATAAGGCTGTTATAAAATACTGCCCTCTTTTTCTTCCTGTAAAGCTTGGAAAAGAACAAAAAAGAAATTAAGTATATTAGAATTGGTATAGGGATGGCGTATACTGGGCCAAAAATTGTTGAAAAAATTCCACAAAAAACACCAAGACAAATAAATGTCAGAATTAAAATTTTTTCATCCCTCATGATTTAAATTTTAATCTTCTTAAAGAAATCCTTTAGCTTTTTTTGCCAAGACTTTTCTTGAAGCATCTGAAATGTTATCCAACTTTTTCTAACGTATGGTGGAAGCTCCTCTCTTTCCTTAATAATTTTTTTTACGAACTCTATTGTGCGTTGGTCATGACTATAACCAACACCGATTTCTACTCCTTCCTTCCTTTCTATTTCCTTTATTGCATCGTCTCTTGAAACCTTTGCTATAATAGAGGCGGCGCCAACAATAGGATATCTCTCGTCAGCATAATTTTCGACGACAAGTTCAAAATTGTTTTCTGGAAGATACTCTAAAATCATCTTCTTAAATTTTTCTGGGTTTGATGTCAAAGAATCTATGTAAACCTTGTTTGCGTTACTCATGCTAATTACTTCTGCCATCTTCATCGCTTCTATTCTATCAAGATTTATGTTTCTAGCTCTATAGGAATCTATCTTGCATGCTGGTACTCTTAGTATGATGATATTTCTAGCAATTTCTTCTATTTTTCTAGCAATTTCTTCCCTTTGCTTTGGCAAAAGTTCTTTTGAATCTTTTACTCCAATTTTTCTTAATTTTTTTTCGTCCCTGCTTTCTATAACAACTCCAGCTATTACCATCGGACCTATCAAAGCTCCACGGCCTGCTTAACGTTAAGATTCTCGTCCAAGCCGCAGACTAGTATAAAATCACCTCCTAAATTTTGTATAAAATTAAAATTGTTACAATAATTATTAATATCAGACTTGGAACGTGAGACCTTTTGTGTCTTATCAAATAATTTGGATTTTCGGCCAAATATCCAACAGGCAGTGCCCCCCTTATCTTCGATTTTATTAATGGGGGAAACAAGAAAACACCATTTTTATCAAGCGCGTCAAGAAGAATATGTGAAATTAATGGGATGAATGATGCTTCCAATCCAAAAAATGGTGTTAAAAAAAGACCAATTAAAAAAACACCAAAAAAACTATGAATCCATGTTCTTGGCCTATATGAAAGCCTTAGAAAAATCCTTTTCTTTCGTGTTTTAAAAAATTCCTCAAAAATTTTTTCATAATGAATTTCTTTCTTTCTTCCCTCAATTTTATCGTAGATGTAGCCTAGGATATGATCGATGTCGAGTATGCAAGACAAAAAAGGAACAGCAATATTTTCTATTTTTGTATATAGCCAAATTCCAACAGCAAAATGCGCCAATAAGTCCATTTATATCAACCAATGTTTTATTCCCATTTTAAATATAAAGACATCTTCAAAAAAATCCCATAGTAAGTGAAAAAATATTGAAAGGCATGCTATTCCAACAGCAAACATACTTTCTGAAAAAATTAAAAAAGAAAACAAAAATGAAAAAAAAATGGAGAAAAAATTGTGAAGAAAGTACTTTCTTGGTTTTCTGAATTCTGTTACTGCCCTCAAGAACAAATAGCCCTTTATCCCGTTCTTTAAAACAAGTAATGTGTGGTCCAAGTCTACAGCACAAGTTGCGATAAATGCAATCAGAGTGTGATACCAATCTAATTTTAACAAAACAACAATTAAAAAAACAAGGAAAAGGTGAATAAAGGAATGGATTAAAACATAAAATAATCTCATATAATTAAGATGGAGTTAGAAGATATAAAAAAGGAAATGCTTTCTGGAAAAGAAATTGAGGAAATACTTCAGTCTTTTGACTGGAAGGAGTTCGAAAATATAGTGGCAGAGATTTTTGAAAGCAACAACTTTATGGTTTACAGAAATTTTAGGTTTAAAAATAAAAAAAGGTATGAAATAGACTTGTTGGCAATGAGAAATAAAATTGTTTTTTGTGTTGATTGTAAAGAATGGGGAAAGGGAAGATATAAAAAGACTGGAATTAAAAATGCTGCAAGAAGGCAGATAGAAAGGGTGAAAGAGTTAAATTCAAATAAAAGAGAATTAAAAAATATTGGCATAAGTACTTGTCATAAAATCTATCCACTTATTATAACACTTTTTGAGGAGGACCTAAAAAAAGAAGGCAGTGTTTTGGTCGTACCTGTTTGGAAGCTAAACTCATTCCTCAATGAGATAGAAACTATTTATAGATATTTTTAAACTTTTCGAAAAGTTTAAAAATTATTTATTCTTTTTAAACTTTAATATAAAAAGGTGGTTTGATGGATTTTAAAATAAGAATAGAAAATATAGTTGCATCTGCCAGCTTGGGCGTTGATGTTCCTTTGGAAAAAATTGCATCAAAGCTTGAGGGGATGGAATACGAACCAGAACAATTCCCAGGCCTGGTTTATAGGATAGATAAGCCAAAAGCAGCAGCACTCATATTTGGCTCAGGAAAAATAGTTTGCACAGGAGCAAGAAGCATAGAAGACGTAAATTCAGTATTTAAAAAGGTAATAAATGTTGTGGAAAAGACGGGAACAAAAGTTCCAAAGAGCTTTAACGTTCAAGTGGAAAATATAGTTGCCTCTGCCAAGCTTGATGCAAGACTAAACTTAGATGCGATAGCATTTAATCTTGAAAATTCCGAGTACGAACCAGAACAATTCCCAGGCCTGGTTTATAGGATGGAAAAACCAAAGGTAGCTTTTCTTCTATTTGGCTCAGGAAAAATAGTTTGCACAGGAGCAAGAAGCATAGAAGACGTAAATTCAGCAATAAAGAGGGTTTCAAAAAAGTTAAAACAAATTGGAGCAATAGTAAAAGAATAATTTTAAATTTTTTATTTTTCCTAATTTTTTTCGAAAAATTTAACATATTAGTAAAAAATAAAAGGATTGAATCTAAAGGATAATACGATGGAAAGGGAGGAGATAGTTGAAAAAATTTCAGACTTTTTGAGAGAATTCTACTACAACGAAATATTGCTTGCTGTGGCTGAGGGAAGGACATCTGTAAATATTGATTTTACACTTCTAGAGAAATTTGATACAGAGCTTGCTGACTTTTTGCTTGATAATCTAGAAAAGGTATTTTCTTGTGTTGATGATGCTTTAAAACAGATTGATGTTCAAGATGTAAAAATCAGATTAAGATTTTTCAACCTTCCAGAAAGTAGAAACATAAGAATAAGGAATATTCGATCAGAGCACATAGGCAAACTTCTTGTTGTTGACGGAATTGTAAAAAGGGCAAGTGAAATAAGGCCAGAGGTCGGTGAAGCATTGTTTGAATGTCCAGAATGCGGGGAAAGAATACAGGTTGTTCAAACTGAAAGGATAATAAGAGCTCCTATAAGGTGTTCTAACCCAGAGTGCAAAAACACAAGGGGTTTTAGAGTTATTGAGCAAAAACTTTATGATGCCAGATGGGTTGTTGTTGAAGAGCCATTTGAAGTAACCACAGGGGAGAGACCTTCTGAGCTTATGATTTATCTTAAAGAAGACTTAACCTCTCCCAAAATGCAAAGTAAGACCGACCCAGGAAACAGGATAAAGGTTGTTGGTGTTTTGAAGGAATTGCCAAGAAGAATAAAAGGAACACCTTCAAGACAAATGGAAATATACTTAGATGCAAATTTTGTTGAGAGCATAGAAGTAACTTGGGAAGAACTTGAAATAACAGAAGAGGATGAAAAAAAGATAATAGAGCTTGCGAAAGACCCGGAAGTATATTCAAAGTTAATTGCCTCCATTGCCCCCACCTTGTATGGAATGGATATTATTAAAGAAGCACTTGTACTGCAACTTTTTGGTGGTGTTCAACATATATTGAAGGACGGGTCAAGAATAAGGGGAAACATTCATATTTTGCTTATAGGAGACCCTGCCTCTGGAAAAAGTCTAATAATGCAGGTTGTTTCTAGGTTGATGCCAAGAGGAAAGTATGTTAGTGGTACAGGAACTACAGCTGTTGGTCTTACAGCAAGTGTGATAAGAGAAGAGGAATTCTTTGGAGGATGGGTTTTGGAGGCAGGAGCAGTTGTAATGAGCAACAAGTCAATCTGTGCTATAGATGAGTTCACAAAAATATCTCCTGTAGACAGAGTTGCACTACAGGAGGCCATGAGTTTAGAAACAATAAGTATAGCAAAGGCAAACATAGTTGCAACGCTTCCTGCACAGACAGCAATTTTAGCAGGGGCAAACCCAAAGCTTGGAAGGTTTGACCCATACATTCCAGTAAGGGAACAGGTTGATATAGATGATGTTTTATTATCAAGGTTTGACCTTAAGTTTGCATTAAGAGATGTTCCGAACCCAGAGATAGATAGCAAGATGGCCGAACATATATTAAAGGTTAGACATTTTGAGGAGGATCTTGCAAAACCAGTTATACCACAAGATTTACTTAGGAAATTTATTGCTTATGCAAGAACTCATGTAAACCCGAAATTGACAAAGGAGGCAAGTGAAGTTTTGATGAATTTTTACTTAGAGATGAGGTCTAAAGCAGGAGAGGAAGCACCTGTCTCCATAACTCTAAGGCAGTATGAAGCACTTATAAGGTTGGCAGAAGCTTCTGCAAGAATTCAATTAAGAAATGAAGTAAATGTTGAGGATGCACTGAGGGCAATAAATTTGATGAAGGTTTCTCTTAGGCAATTTGGGTTTGAGCCAGAAACAGGGAAGATAGATGTAGACAGAGCAGAAGGCTATATAACAGCTGCCCAAAGAGGTAAAATAAGGATAATACTAGATTTGATAGAAGAACTTGAGACAAAACTTGGAAAAAACATTCCAGAGGAGGAACTTATAAAAGCAGCTAAAGCAAGAGGAATTGATAATGTTGAAGATATTTTAAGAAAAATGTTGGAAGAGGGCATACTTTTTACCCCAGGGCCAAATCTTGTACAGAGAGTTTGATTTCTTAAATAGAAAAGGTTAAAAGGTAGTATTTTAAATTAAAATCATGCCTACAAGAATATCTGCAAAAAAAATTAGGATATCTGACATACTCAATGGAAAGTTTTTTCCCGGAGAAAAGGAAGGATTAAAACCAAGCTATTTAATTACACCATTTGGTCAAATAGTTTCAAGAGTTAACATAGTTTCAACGATAATAGAAAAATTTTTGAGTGAAGACGAAAACTATTCTTCTATTACACTTGATGATGGTAGTGGAGCAATAAGGGCAAAAGCCTTTGGTGAGAAAGTAAATCTTTTTAAAGATTTAGAGGTTGGTGACATTGTAATGATAATAGGAAAAATAAAGGAATATGCTGGGGAGATATATATCAATGCAGAGATTGTGAAAAGGGTTGATTTTGACTATGAAAATTTTAGAAGGCTCGAGATTTTAAAGGATATTATAGAAAAAAATAAAATGATGGAAAAAATAAAAGAGATGCAAAAAAAGGTTTCAGAAGAAGAATTGAAAAAATATGTAAAGGAAAATTTTGGTATGGACGAGACTTGCCTAGAGGTTTTACTTGAAAACTTAAAGGTTGAGAAGGAGATTGATTATAAACCAATTCTACTTAAACTTATAGGTGAGATGGATGAGGGAGATGGTGTTAACATGAGTGAAATCTTAGAGGTGTGCGATTTACCAGAAGGAATAATCGAAAAAACCATTAACGAATTGCTTTCCGAAGGTTCGTTATTTGAACCACTTCCTGGGAGATTTAAAAGGGTTTGATTTTTATGGAAGAATATGAAAAAATGTTAAAAAGAGCATTTGAATCAATGCAAAAGAAAGTTGATACAAAAGATAGGTTTGAAATACCTGTTGCAATCGTTGAAACTTCTGGGAACAAAACTATCGTCAGAAATTTTTCAGATATTTTGAATATTATAAGGAGGGATTCTGCCCATCTTTCTAAATTTTTATTTAAGGAACTGGCTACTCCAGGAAACATTCAAGGAAACATGCTTGTTTTGCAAAGGAGGGTATCAAGGGACATGGTACAAAAGAAAATAGAAAGTTATGTGAAGGAGTTTGTTTTTTGTAAGGAATGTAAAAAGCCTGACACAAAGATGTCAAAAGAAGAAAAGATATACTTCCTTAAATGTGAGGCCTGTGGGGCAAGATATCCGTTAAGGAGTATTTCTTAAAAAATTATCTAGCCAATTTGATATTGATAGGATGTTTTGGAGCAAAGTGTTTCCAACAAAATACGAGCTAGTCGTAGCAATATGCGATGAAGAACTAATAGAGAAGGACATTTTTTTTAAAAAAATAAAAATAAGGATAAGCAAAAAATTTTATGGCGAGAAGATAATAGACGAAAAGGGGGCAATTAAACTCATGGAAAAAGCAACAATTGGAAACCTTATGGGAAAAAGGATAGTTAAGCTTGCTGAAAGAAATGGGTTTATTTCAAGAGAAAATATTATTTTAATTGATGGAATACCGCATGCCCAATTCGTTAAAGTCTAAAAAAGCGCAGTTTTTTATAATTTCTGCATTTACCATTGTGAGCCTTTCTTATTTCATAAGTAGGTGGATTGAACCTTATACAATAATAGATACCTCCCAAGTAATAATGATGGATGAAATCTTTATGTTCAACAACATAAAAGAGAAGGCACTCCAGACTGTAAATAGTAGCAAGAGTTGTGAAGATCTTGTTTATAACTTAGAAGAATATTCAAGCTTTATCAGGCGCTATTCACTTGAAAAAGGAAAGTTACTTTTGGAGTATAAGTTCACCTCACCTTGTTTTGAAGACCCGACCACACCAGCTGTAATAGAGTTTAACATAACCCTAATTTCTCCAAGAATAAAAATAGAAAGTTACTTTCCAGCCTATTTTGTTCCTCAATAAAGTCTGCAATCTCTGCTAACAAAAATCCAATATCCCTTCCATGGTGTTATGGTTGTTGTAGAAACCCAGTTTATTCCGTCCCAATAAATAACTTTTTCTATGTTACAATCCCCCTTTACCGAATTAATATCATATGGGGCCTGTGAAGTAGTACCGATTAAATTATACCCCTTTTTAATGTTTGGAAAGTCACCTATAGATACTGACCCATAATAAACAGCATCAACATCACAGTCCTTGCTAGAATATACCCAGTACCCCTTTCCTCCAACCAATTCCTTTAACTTAAAAGCTTCCCATCTTCCTTGAGTAGAATTGAAGAAATAGAAATTTTTTGAAGAAATATTGCATGGGTCTGATATTACTGTCACAACCCTTTGATAAGGTATGGATATAAGATTCCACCCTGCTCTTAAGCTGATTCTCTGGATAAGGCTCAAAATTACTCTTAAGTATGTGTCTTCAGTTTCATTCGAATTCACACTATCAGAAATAAAGTTTACATCTATTGCATAATTTCCTTCAGATTGTAAGAATACATTGAAATTAGCATTGCAAACACTTCCTACATTCAAAATTCCACAACTGAACGGTACTGGATTTGCATAAAGTGGTGTTCCTGAAGATGGTATGTTTGTGTTTGCAGCATTTCCAGTTGAATTGTATCTCGCAAATGCTTCAACGTTTCCACAATCCCCAGAGCTACCTTCACAATAAACACTTGCTCTTAGTTCTGTCATTCCACCTACAACTTTCTCTGTTAGTATGCCCTCTTCAGGATAGAGGAGATCAACTATTAAATTAATTCCAGCAAAAGTTTCTTTGCCTATGCTTATTTCTGGCTCTGGTGAAACATATTTTCTTGAAAATATTTTATAGTTAAAGTTTACATTGCTAGTATCTAAAACATTCCACCCAACTCCTGGAATGTTGATGCAGAATTGGGAGTATTGCCCACCGCCCCATTCTGTTTGCATATACTCTATCCAATATCCCCTACCTTCTCTTAAATTTTTTGATAGTACTGTACCGCTTAACCCACAGCTTCCAGTCCCATGCCCACCGTACCAACTTGAAATAATAGAGTGTAAACCAAAAGGATGAGAAGTGTTAAATCCACCACCATATCCATCTGAAGGAAAGAGCGCGGCCTCACTTGCATCATCACTATTTGTCCCAAAGTAGTATGTACCACTGACGGAAGGAATAAAGAGAAACCTGTACCTTGAAAAATAGTTATCGCTTGCTCCATATGGGTTTGTTCCATGGTTTATTGAAGTGACATAGCCAAAATTATCAACAGCAAATTGAGATCCAATTCTTTGTCTTATGTAATCAAATTCTTCATGATTATCAGTATATCCACAATAATTAGCATCATTACATCTTCCAGTAATAAGAAATATTTGGTTTGGGATGAATGTTGTTAAGGCCGAACTTTTTAATGAGGCATAAGGATTTCCATAATAAACATAAATTGTTTTTGTTCCAGAAGGAATAGATGGAACCTTTACCCAAAACTTACCATCAGCTTCCTGCCAATAGTTTAATTCTGTGTTCATGTCTGAATCTCTAAATCTTATATCTCCATAATCTAAGCGTGCCTTTGCTTGATATAAGGCCAAAACTTCTGAATCGCTTAATGTTCTATTATAAACCCTAACTTCATCTATAAGCCCATCAAACCACCAAGAATTATGAGCATTAGCACCTATTTTAACCAATGAGTTTGAAGGATAGTTTACATTATCTGCTAAGCTTGTTTGGTTTTTGATAACAGCGTTTATGTAAAATTTGAATGTTGAGCCATCGTATGTTGCTGTTATGAAGTACCATTCGTTTGTTTTTAGGTTAGAAATGTTTGTACAAAAATCTCTCCATGCAGAGCCCCTAAACCCAGCAACTATATGATTTGGCGGGCAAAGCGAAGCTCCTGTAAGGTTTTCTATGTATATATAATAATGTCCGTCATTTCCGTCTCCAGCATTATCTATTATATGGCCCCTTTGATTCAATTTGTTGAGTTTTATCCATGCAGTTATCGAAAACCTGTTTCTTACTCTTGCTGTATTGTTTGGGAGTGCTACATAATCGTTTCCGTCAAAACTCAAAGCTTTTCCAAACTTTCCATCAACCCAAGTTGCTCCATAGATAGTTCCATCGTTACTATAATCAGAATAATCTTTTGTTACACTTCCAAAACCTTCACTAAAATGCCAGCTTCCTACTAAATCGCTTTCATTATAAATTGGGTTTGTAATTAAAACTTGATAGTCTGTTAGGAGATAAGAGGAATATATTTTTATTGCCTTTCTATAAATCCATTCTGTTGGTTGTTGTGGTTGTTCTTCTCCAATCACCACAGATGGATCTGGATATGCAAACTTTCTATACAAGAATTTTACTTCATCTATAATGTGATTGTTATTTAAACCACCTGTACCTCCACCGAATCCAAAATATCCAAAACCAAGTTTAGAGATTGATATTCCGTTTAATATAGGATTTGAGTCAAGCAAAACAGTATTAACAGAATTTAAATCTCCAGCTATTTGGATTGTTATGGTGTGCCACAAATTATCTTCTGTCGCAAACGTGTTATAATAGTTGTTTCCTGGTCTTGGCCACCCGCCACTTGGATTATTACTTCTTGCTACTGCAATGTAATTTCCAGAAGGATCGTTTGCTCCATTATCATAGTTGTCAATCTCGACCATCCAACCATCAGCACATGCCCCCAGAGAACCTCCACCGGAAGGTATGCAGTTTGTTCTATCAACATCAAAACCAAAATGAAGTCCATCAGCCCCGTTTCCTCCACCAGCAAGAAAATTAAAAAAGATTTCAACAGGATAACCCTTTGTAGTAAAAAACATCATACACCCTTTGTTATTTACAGCTTTTGTGAGATAAAGTGCTTTGATTCCAGAGTCCCAATAACATTCGTTTGTACTGTCCCCAGTAGTTCTAATTACCTCCCATCTTCCGTCTATGGTTGGGTCTTTTGAAAAATCTGTAGAAAATGAGTCAAAGGTAAGGGTTTTATTACTTTTCGAGCTAGCAGAAGGATTTCCGTAGTACATATATATTTTAGCTGATCCAAGCTCTGGAATAAAAGGAACCTTTACCCAAATCTTTGTGTTCTGTGAATTACAGCCCGATTCAATCCAGTACGGAATGGTATAATCTTTTGCAAATTCAAACAATGCAACATGAGCAAAATATTTGGTTGGTTGTGTGAAGGTTGTATGATATGCGGTAGGAATTTCTATTAGACCATTTTTATCCAAATCATTAATGGACTTTCCGTATAGTAGAAATGCGTCTGTGTTATTGTATGTATAACTTTCTGAGTGTTTTAAATATCCATAACCATTAAGAATAAATAAGTATGCTTCGTTCCCCCAAGAATAAGATTTTGTTGCCCTTACGATTATCTCCCTCTCTCCGTCATTGTCCAAATCTATTATGTTTGGTTCTCCTGCAAGCTCATAGGAAGGTGAAATAAGAAGCATTTTTTCCCAAAGTAAATTTAAACTTGAATCAAAAGCAAAAACCTTTGCGTCTCTTGTCCCAGTTCCATAATCTCCCGATGCTGTAATTACAAGCTCATCGCTTCCATCCATGTTAATGTCAGAAGAAGCACCTATATGTAAAGGCATCCAATAGTTAGTGGCATCCTGAATTTCTTTAGATTTTAGTATGTTTCCGTTCGAGTCTATTATTCTAATAAACAATTTTCCTGCATTTTCAATGGTAAAGCCGGAGAAAGCTATTTTTCCGTTTATCGAATTTATGCTTCTTATCAAATCTTCTACAGGGCTTATATCATAAACAAACCTTTTTTCCTGCACAAGGTTTGTGTTGTATATATATACAACAGCGCTACCTCCCAACCTCCCACCAACAATTATCTCCCTTTCTCCATCATTATCATAATCCCATACCTTAACATCATACAAGCTTACTGGAGAAGCTTCCGATATCCATAGGTATGACTGTTCTGTAATAGAAGACCCATCCCATTGGAAAACTTTGATCATGCCTTTGCTGTTCGTTTCCCTTGACCATCCTATTACTACAATTTCCTTGTAGGCATCGGCATCGATATTATCTATTGCTATATCTTCAGCATAAACTCCTGCTGTTCCAAGGTAGTCAAAATCATGATGTTTTTCTAAATTTAACTCTTGATTGTATATCCTTATAAACCCCTTTGGAGTGCTCTCGAAAACGAGTTGAATATTTGGCCTATTGCTACTTAGCGCAACTATTGGTGGGTTTGAAACGTCTGAAGATCCCCTGGCAAACCTGTTTGTGCTTGGAGTATATCTATAAGTTGAATAAGAAGTTTCATACGATCCATCTTGATGTCTTAAACTTATTATAAGGTTGTCAACATTATTGTATTCAAAAGGAGTTTGGAGTGTTATTTCATACCAGCCAGTTGAAGAGCCCGGGTTTAAATTTCCACTAAAAACAAGTGTGCCTGTTTGTAATCGATAGCATGTTGGAGCAGAGGACCATGAAGAAAGAGATGTATGAGACATATAGATTGTTACCCCATTAACAGTATCCGGGTTTGCTGAAGAAATGTACCACCTTATTTTTGTTATTTTTCCTGCCCTCCCAATTTCGCTTTTTAGATATATTGCGCCATTACAATGATAGTTATAGTATATATCTATTGGTGCTCTTTGCGAAGAAGTTCCTGTACCGATTGTTATAGCTTGAGAAGAAATTGGTGTATCATCTGTTCCCACAACAACAAGCTCATTAGAACCGTCTGCATCAACATCATCAACAATAGCTTGATTTATCCAAACATCGTTGCTTCCTGAAGGAACCACTCCTTCATAGCTTGCGCTAGATTTAAGCAGATAGTCATCAGAGACAAACCTTATGTCTTCGCAATTGTTAAGCATTTTTCCATCTTGAATTAGTTGTTGAGTGTTGATGTTTGTTAATATCTGATAGTCTGTTAGAAAATTTCCTGAATTTGATATACTTATTTCTCTTCTGTACTGCCAGTTTTGGTCGAACCAAGCAAAAGCACTAGGAGAAAAAATTAAAAAAAATAGGAAAAAAAGAAAAATTAGTTTAAGTTTCATAAAAATATTTTCTGTTTTTGAATATTAAATCTCAGTTTTTTGAATAAGTTTTAGATACGGCAAGAATTCTTTTCTAACTTTTCTGGTTGAGCAGTGTAGAATTGTTGATAGTTTTTTTAGAGAATCTTTTTCCTCAGTCCTCTCAATTTTACTACTTCCTAAAAGCAATATTTTTGAAGGATATTGGTATTTTGTGAATTTTTTATATACTTTATCCTTTGCCGTAGCTACTCCGCCTGTCATCAAATCTATCATATAAGCCATAAACCTCCAGTTTTGCCTACTAGCTATTCTTTGCTGAAATATGTCTGCCTTGCTTAGTATATCAAAAGACTTAGCAACTTCTTCAGGACTTTCATATTCTTTTGAAACGTTGTTTTCAATCCACCAGAATATTTCTTCTGGGCTCTTATCAACATTGTTTATAGAAAGCTTTGCTGCAAGTATGGATTGAGTTTTGAATATGATTTTTAAAGCATCGAATATGCTAGTTTCTTTTTCTCTATATCCGATAGCTTCTAAATCTTTTATGCTTACTTCTTTTCTTCCTCTTGCCACAATTTCTAAGTCGTTTATTGCAGAGCGCAAATCACCATCAGAGTTCTTTGCTATTATTCTCAAAACCTCTCCACCAACTTTTATACCCTCTTTTTCACAAATTAGTTTAAGTCTCCTCTCTATGTCATAAACATGAATTTTTTTGAATTCAACCATAATGCAATACTCTCTCAAGCTTCTAAGCTTCTGTTCATATGGATTATTGCACGCAAGAATTATTCTATGATAAGAGGTTTTAATTAGCTCTATTATTTCCTTTACTCCGCCAAAATCTTCCTTTCCATACAATCCCTCAATCTCGTCCAAAAAAAATATTTTTCCTTTCTTAAAAAGTGATTTTTGCATCGCCGATTTTCCAATAACCTCTTTAATCTGTAGAGAAGACCTGAAATCGCTTGCGTTCATCTCTATGAAATCGTAACCTTTTTCGTTTGCTAGAGCTTCAATTGTACAACTCTTTCCGGATCCGGGAGGACCATAAATTAAAATTGGTTTTTTTCCAGGCCTCCAATCCTCAAACCACTTCAGAATAGTTTTTTTGGCTTCTTCCTGATTTACAATTTCTGATAATTTTTTTGGTTTGTATTTTTCTACCCACACCCTAACCAACTTTCTTAGAGAATAACAAGAAACTGGCAAGAAGTGCTTCAAGCTGAATTAATTCGTTCCCCCCCTCTGATATACGAAACTCAAATTCTCCGCATCTTTCAATCAGTCGAATTTTTGTTTCTTCAGGAATGTTTAAAGAGTAGATTTGTCTATGAATTTCTTTTATTATGTCACTTCCTGAAAGCCCCTGCCTTAAAAGCATGTTTTGTAAAATTTTTCTACTTTCTTCAAAATTTCCTTTTAAAACAGTTTCAATCATTTTCTTAACGTCGTCTGGCTTGGCTTGAGATGCCACCTCATAAACAACTTCTTCGGTAATTTTTTCATTTAGTGTAGCACATGCTTGAAGTAGGTTTGCAACCTTTCTCAAATCCCCCTCACTAATATATATTATTGCATTTATCCCGCTCTCGTCGATTTTAAGTTTTTCACCCTTTACTATCCTTTCTATGAATTTTTTTATGTCCGCTTCACCCAAAGCTTTAAACCTAAAAACTGCACAGCGTGACTGAATTGGTTCAATAATCTTAGAGGAATAGTTTGCAGATAGAATGAAAGAGCAAATAGAAGAAAACTGTTCCATCGTTCTTCTTAGCGCTTGCTGGGCTTCTGGTGTTAGTGCATCACACTCGTCAAGAAATATAATCTTAAACTCACTTCCAATTGGTTTTGTCCTGGCAAAATCCTTTATTTTCCCCCTTACTGTTTGAATCCCCCTTTCTTCGCTAGCATTTGTTTCCAAGAAGTTTGACCTCCAGTTCTCTCCAAAAAGTTCGCGTGCAAGGCATAGTGCAGCAGTAGTTTTTCCTGTTCCTGGACCACCAGCAAATATCATGTGAGGTACATTCCTTTCTTTTACAAAAACCTTTAGTCTTTCTACAACATGCCTTTGATTTATCATTTCACTTAGTCTGATTGGTCTGTACTTTTCAGCCCAAATTTCAATCATTTTCTTACCTTTTTTACTCAAAATTATATTGTTTCATCAGATAAATATTTCAAACTATTAAGAAAATTAAGAAAAGACCAACCTTATTATTGGCTTGTTTGTTGTATGGTTTATTCCGATATTTTCAACAAAAACCTTATAATTTCCCTTTCCTGCGATAAAATTCCCGGTAAGGTCTATTTTTGAAAAAGGTATAATTAGCTTTACCCTTCTTTCACCCCCCCTTATCTTTATTTCATCGAAGTGTGTATGACCAAAGGGGTTCGCTAAAACCAAGTAGAGTCTTGGGGCATTTGTTATTTCAAACATTCCCGTTTGGTTTACTATTTTCTTTGAGCTCATTTCATATTCTGTCTTAATCTCCTCTTCGTTTAGTGAAACATTAAAAATCCTTATTTCATCGACAACCCCCTTTAAAAAACCATCATCATTTAAGTCAGCAAACGTACCAAAGAAAAGAGGAGAATCTTTATTGAAGTTTGTATAGCTTAAGGAAGAAATTCCAATTTGATTACCGTTAAGATAGAACTTTATTGTACCATTAGCATAAGTTACTGCAACATGAGTAAACTTATCAGATATGGAAGAAAATGGTTGGCTATATTTTGTTTCCCCATTTGTTCCATTCCCACTTTCCCACACAATTTCATTGTTCCTAACAAATATGGAAAAGCCATCAGAAATTAGGCCAGAATTTTTATTTGAGACAAAATTTGGATAAGGATTTTGATCTCCTATTAGTTTTAACCAACCGGACACAGAAAAATTTTCACCTATATTTATCGTTGGAGTTTTTATGTAGTCATCAATTCCATCAAGCCTTAAGGCATTTCCACAGATTCCATAAACCCATTCAGGACACCCCTGGTACGGACTTGCACAGTTAAATGTTGAATTGTAAATTTTTCCGTTGTTTTTATTTAAAGAATAGTCGTAGCTCTCATTCCCAAAACCTTCATCGAGAGTTAAATAAATTTTCAATTTTTCTGGTATTATGGGTAGGGTGAATATTTCGCCGTGAATATCAGATTTATCCGAAGCTATTCCACTGACTCTAAAATTTCTTATTGGTTTTTCATACGAATAATAGCTTGTAGCGTTTTCACAAGAATATTCTCCATCCTCTACCTTGCAAGTTCCTTTCCAGACAGGAGAGGCATTTGAGTTTTCTTTATAGCTGTTGAAGAAGTCGATAAATAAAGGAGATTTCTCTAACTTAACATTACCGCTTACTCCCTCAAGAAAAAAGTCAGACCTTGTTTCATACTCAAAATAAATCCATTCGAAAGCATCTTCAACCTTATACTTGCCATCAGTGACAATTAGGTTTATTGCTCTTTTACTTCCGTTTGATTCGCTTGCAACTTGCCTTATTGCCGAATTTATCAATTCTAAGTTTTGGATTGCTTCATTTATTATAGCAGAATCTTTTATTCTGTCTAAAGTTGGGTTTATTACACTTAAAGTTAGGGCAACTGCCACAACACTCAACAAAACAGTCAGTACTAAGGCAACTAGGGGATTAACTCCTTTCTTCATTAAATATTTTTTGTGAATTTTTTTCTTTATAGTTGATTAAATTTAAAGAAACACATACTCAGACTGGAATTTTCTTTTATAAACTGCATCAAAACCAATTAAAGTTAAATCAAAAAAAGAATTGTACACATATTTGCTTTCAGACGTCCTTATGGTTATATTATTTGAATAGTCGTCATACTTAAAAGTTAAAACATAGTTTAGCCCAGGTATTATCGTAAAGCTAGTGTCCCACCTTCCATAATCTTCGATATCATTCCCTTTCTTACTTCCGTTCAAATCAAGCTCTACATATATTTTTTTGTTTAACAAGTTCAATAGAGTTATGTTTAGTGTTTGAGAAGAAAAGTTTGAAATGGAACCCAAAAAAAGAAGTTTAAGTTCCATTGCATGCTCAGAAACTTTTGTTTTCGTAAAATTTGAAAAGTCAAAAACATTGTTTGCTATATTTTCCTTTTGATGGGAAGAAAAAATTATTGAATTCTCCAGTTCTTCCCTTATGTTCTCAAAAAATTCCTTCTCGTATCGCATCTCCAAAATCTTTCTCTGCTCCTCTATGCTTGGATTTTTAATTGTAAACCTTGCTATTAGTAAGCCTGTTGCTATAACTATGGCTGCAATTAAAAACATTTGTCCTTTCAATCGTATCCCCATATAAAAGTCCTTATTTCTAATGCAGAATAATTACCTATGTCTCCTGCTATGAGATAGCTAACAGTAATTATGTTTTCAGAATTTATGGAAGGCATTTGAGTTATGTTGGATGTTTTGTTGTAAATAGCGACTTTAAAGTTTAAGAAAGGTGGTATGTATGGGGATAAGCTGTTTTCTATCTTATCAACATTTTTATTCAAGCAGTATTCTCTAAGCTTGCCTTCTGTCAAATTCTTTAGCGCAGAAATCACATAAAGCCTATAGTTTGCCTCATGCATCCCAGGGATTTTAATAGGATGTGTGAAAATTAAAAATAAAACCATTGCTAAGATGGTTGATGCAATCATAGACTCTAAACTTTTGAGCATTTTCTCATTTAAATTTTGAAATTGTTTTGAATTAAATTTGAAACTATTTCTGTTCTTCAAAGAAAATTGCCTCAATTTTCTTTTCAGGGAAAACCAATATTTTTAACGGTTTTTTTTCAAACCTTAATCCATCTACCCTAATAGAGCCAGTAGTCTCAGATGTTTTGTTTGAAATAGAAAATTTGACAAAATCTATTCCAAGGGAGGAATTAAAGTTTGTCCAATTATACCAATTTGAAGAAGATATTTCCTCTTCAAACAAATACCATTCCCCTCCCTTTATTTCAGTCAAATTTTTTGTTATAACTTCGTTATTATCGCTTATAGATATATTTAAACTTTTTATTTTTGAAACATCTTCAACAAAAAGCCATGCTCTAATATACCACCCGTTCTCCACTCCTGTTATGTTTTCTTCTGGGTTGTATTCTAAAGAAAGCAACGAGTTTGAGCTAAAGTTTCCAGTCATGTTTATTGCATAATTTCCAACCTTTTTTTTCCATTCTAGATTGATGTTTGCATTCCCTTCCCTTACTGCCCAGCCATTAACGCTTTCTGTCCAGGCATCCCCATCAGAAGGAATCCAGCTAGTTGTGTTGTAGCTTAATGTATAATTTTTAATAATTGTTGTTAGGTTATTGTAGAAGATAGTAAATTTTCTTTTCTGAAAAGAGGAGATGTTTAAGTTGAATGTAAGGCTCGCATTTCTCAAATATTTCCAGGAACAAAAGCCCTGATAAGTGAAATTAAAAGGCAGCTCGTTAAAATCCTCGTCCCACACCCTCACACTTTCGTTCAAACTCTTGTTCGTACAAAATTCATCGAAAACAACAAAAAATTCAACGGGTTCTTCTTCTCTATCAATTCCCGCATCTTCCTTGACTAATATTTGAGATTTGTAAACATCGATAAGAACACCCCTTTCTGAGTATTCTTCTCTCTTAAAAAAATTTTCATATATTTTTGTTAGATTTCTTTTAATATCTATTCCGGTAGAGGTTGGAATCTTTGAGAAATAGTTTAGAGTGATTGATATAACTATTCCTATCACAAGTATAAAAGTTGAAAGTGCTACTGCTAAATCTATATATCCCATCCCCCCACCCTATTGTTCAAGAAAATACAAGAAAGTAGAATTTTCATAATAATTATTTAATCTTCATTTTGATAAAAAATGTAGAATTTATAAATATGTTTTAATAATATAAAATGAGAAAATGATGATGAAAAGGATTTATGTGCTTATTGTTGCTTTGATAGTTCTGTTTGGTGTACTGTTTTATAGCCTTGGATTATTTGGAGTTAGAGTTCAAAAGAGGGAGGTTGAAAATAAAATAAAAAGCTTATACGAGCTCGCAAACCCAGGAGCAATAGTTGAAGTTGTTGGTGCTTTTGAGGAAAGCGGAATTTACAAAATAATATTAAAAATCAGGGATGTTAACGGAATTACTTATAGAGAAGTTTACGTTACCAAGGATGGAAGGTTGTTAACAGAGGGTGTGATATTTGTTGAAGAATCAATAGTACAGATAGAGAAAATGAAAAAATTTGTTGATTGCTTGGACGAAAAGGGGGTAAGAATATACGGCGTAACAAATCAAACAGCAACACTACTTCAACTCAACCTGCTTGGAAGATATTCTACAAAACTTCTTATAGCGTGTGATTTGAATTTAGAGAGATGCCTGGCAGCCAATATTACTCAAGTTCCTTCTGTCGTTGCGGGAAGAATCGTTGATGTTGGAATTAAGAATATAGATTGGTTTGAAAGAGTTACAGGGTGTAGATTATAATAAATTACTCCTTAAGGCTGTAATATTTTTCTCTACCTATTTCCTTACCCTCAACTATTCCCAGTTCCTCCATTTTCTTCAAGTATTCGTTTGCTCTTGTTCTGGAAAGGTTTAATATCTCAGCAAGCTCGGAAGAAGAAATTTTCCCGTATTCACTCAATATCGAAATTATTTTTTGTATTTTCTTTGTTTCAACTATCCCCAACTCTTCCTTTGAAGCTATTATTGGTCTTGCTATACACTTAACCTTTGAAGCTATTTTTTCAACAACCTCTTCTGTACTTACAATTTCTTTTTGAAAAGTAGCTTCACTTAAAACTCTTTCTGGCATTCTTTCATCAATTTTCCTTTCAAGCTCCGCAATTTTTAAATAAATTCTTTCAATCCTTTCTTTTATGTCCCTAAGTGCTTCTAAGGTTGCTCCAAGAAAAACAGCCTGTTTTTGTATTTCTTCGTTTGTTATACTATTTTCCTGGAGTTCTTCCCTTTTTCTAATAAAATCCATATTTTATATTTGATTTTCTATAATAAAAATTAGTCTTTAATTTCATGAATTCTATTCAAACAAAAAATTTATAAGTAGAGAATGTATTTAATATTTTGCTGGCAAGCTAAGAGGACGGCTTCGACTTAAGGTCAAACTTAAGTTGAGGAAGTTCCATCCACCCAAAGACTCGAAAAGGAACTCCGAGAGGAGTCGGGCCAGTATCAGAGACGAGACCTTTTAGTTGCGCCAACGATGAGAGAAATTGAGTTGCAGCTAAAAGGATGAAACGGACTGGCTCGGTCTGATGGGGTGCAAAGCTAGGCTGCTTAGACAAATGCCGTTTAGAACAGAAGATGGGCTACTCTTAGCTTGCCAGCTTTTTTAATCTTAAAAATTTAAATAGTTAATAAGAACATACTGAGTAATAATGGTGACTAATACGAGAAAAAGGAAAAAATTTGATGACATGCTCTTCCTAAGGGTATTAAAAGATATGGAAGAAAATTTTTTAGAAATAGATTATTCATATTATTTATCGTTAAATCCAAATTAGTGATAGTATGGTTAAGAAAAGCGAAAGAATATACATGCCCATGGGTGTAGGGGGACTTAAAGCTTAGCTGGTCAATCCGCTACACCGAGGAAGAGAAAGAACTTGTAAAGATTAAACCAGAGCATGTTGTTTGGATTGTTATAGGGGTTGTTATTCTTGAAATAGTTTTGAGAATATTTTTTTGAAAACAACATTATTTTATCCTTTTCTCTCTTTTCCATATTTTCCATAAACTATCCCAGATTTTTCTCTGCCAGTATGCTCTTGCTCTTTTCATACTTTCTCTCATATGGAAAAATCTCTTTTTAACTCGCATCAATAATATTTAATAAAAAAATAAATTTAAATTGTGAAGAATAAAGCGATATCCCCTTTAGTCGCAGCAGTCCTCTTAATAGCAGTTACCATGACGGTAGCAGGAATGCTTGCTTATTGGGCCTCAAGTTTTGTAAGAGAGAGAACAAAAGAATGGGAAAATCAAACCCTTGCAGGAGAATGCCAGTTTGCAGATTTTAGGGTTTATCAGTGTGTATATGATAACCAGAATTCAAGAATAAATTTAATTCTCGAAAACATAAGGTCGATTGAACTTAAAAACATTAGGCTTTATGTTTTGTATCCAAACGGAACCTTAACTTCAGAAATTCCTTTGAACGAACCCTTGAGAGCGGGTGAAGTTAAAGTATATCACATTTCTAACATAAGTCCAGGGTTCTCGAAAATTATAATAAAAACACATTGTCCGGACATAAGCACAGAGAGTGTATGTTAATGAAGGGAATTTCTCCGCTTATAGCTACGGTTCTAATTATATCACTTACAATTCTTGTTGGTGGCATGGTTTCTATTTGGTTAACAGGCTTTACTAAAACATCCATA
>JAWCME010000005.1:27931-37747 GCA_039091335.1 Candidatus Aenigmatarchaeota archaeon
ATAGAAACAATAGGAGAAGAAACAAGAACAAGACTTTTTTGTAGCAACGGTGGAATTTCACTTTTTAATCTTTGTCTGAATTCAACCGGAGAATACTTAAGAGGTATGATAAAAAACACTGGAACAATATTGCTTGGAAGAATATCAATTCAACTCATATATGTGGCGAATTCTATGGAGTATCCACTTTGTAAAAATTCTACACATGTTTTTTCTTGCCCCATAGCAAATCTAACACTTGAACCAGGAGAGTTGACTTCCTTTGAAATTGAGGAAATAACAGACCAAACCTTTTCTTCTGTTTGGGTAATAACAAACTGCTCTGGCGTGAGCAGCAGCTTATCTTCTTCAGAAATTCAATCGTGCTAAGAGCCAAGAAGGAATATTACCGTACCAACAAACATCATGAATATGCTATGCTTAAGCCCAGCCACTACAGCTCCTTCCGCCATTTTTCCTACACTTAGCCCGGCAAAGAAGCCCTGGATCAATATTAAGTTTCTGAATATAGTCTTATACTCTTCAGTAAGCTCCTTAGAAGGGCCAACCTCCATTCCTGGAAGCGAAACTTGTGTTAGGCTTGGAATCAAAAATCTACTAAGACCAACCATAACACCAAGAAATACAAAAAATATTATATATCCTGTTATCATTTGAGAATGCATGTAAAGCCTTCTTTCAGTCCTAAGCCTTTCAACCTCGACCGCAGTGTTGCTCAACGCTTCAAAAGTATCAGCTAGATTTCCTCCAAAACGATGGCTTTCTATTACCGAAGATATAATCCTTCCTATAACCCTAGACTTAACTTCTTTTGAAAATTTTAAAAGAACTTTG
Source organism: Candidatus Aenigmatarchaeota archaeon (assembly GCA_039091335.1). Lineage (GTDB taxonomy): Archaea > Aenigmatarchaeota > Aenigmatarchaeia > CG10238-14 > SCSR01 > JAWCME01. The sequence continues at coordinate 28,766 of JAWCME010000005.1, forward strand.
TCTGCGGGAATTCCCCAACCCATCTGTGCTGCCATTTTTTTTACATAAGGTGTTAGTGATTTATAATCGTTTGAAGAAACAGATTTAAAGGCATGGGGTATTGTCATCCCACCTCTTACAGCTTCAACAAAATCTCTTAAAAAAACTGGAAACATTTCTTCAATTTCTTTCTTCTTTCTATATTCAGAATATCTTAAAATAACTATTGGTAGCATCAAAACAAATAATGCAACTATATTTAAAGAGGAAAAAATATTTGGGATTTCTGCGAAATAAAGGAAGCTTATTGTAAACATTAAAAATGCTGGTATTGCTCCAAGAACTATTGCAAATATTTCCTTCTTCACATTTCTACCTCCATACCTCTAAGGAATACAATAAAACCAACATTTACCATTGGTACAATTAAATAGATACTTAATTTCATTAAATCCAATATTGCATATCCACCCAGTGTAGGTTGTATCATATTCATTATCGCAAATAGAGCTATGATGAAAAGTGGAGCTGCTATAAGTATTCCAGTATAGAATTCTGCATATGCACTAAGTTGTTGAAGAAACCTTTCTCTTTTAACGCGCCATTCGAACAATGCCTGTTGTCCTGCATTTTTTAAGAATAATCTTGTATCTCCACCAGATTTTACAGTAGAAATAAAACCAAGTAACAATTGCTTGAAAGAATCGGAAGGTGTTTTTTCAGCAACTCTCTTTGCTGCTGTTATTGGATCAACACCAAAAGTTTCTATGTTTTTAACTATCTTTTTCATTTCTTTTGAAATCTCACCGTATTCTTCAAATTCCCCTATTAACTTGAATAAAATATATGGTGGAGCTCCTGATTCAGCTATAGCGCCCATATGCGTAAGAACAAAAGGTAGGTTTATTTCTATATTTTTCCTCCTTGTAATTGCTTTTTGATAGGGATAAAAAACCAGCACAATGAAACAAACTACAGCTGCTAAGAACGGCACAAATATTAAGTATATCAACTTCATCAGCGTAGGAATTTTAAAAAAAGTTAGAGCGAAAAGGGTTGTGGGTAGGGACAAAATATAAACTATTAGAGAGGTCAAGAAAACAGTGCTCATATAACTTTTGAAAGGTATTTTAATGTCAGCCTTGACTAAAGAATCCTTCACGATTAAAAAATATTTTGAATATTTTTCAACTATGGAACCAAAAAAGTATGTTGCAATTCCTCTATATGACATTTTTTTCCCTCAAAAGCATAGAACCCAGAAGACTAAGCAATGAGACTCTTTTTTCTTTTCTAATTTCCTTTGATTCTTTTGCTTCAATTTTTACTGTTTTCTCTCCTATCATTTCCATTATTTTTTCTTGTTCCTTGTGATAAAGGTTAATGTACTTTATTACCTCCAAATAAGCTTTTATTCCATTTTTTCTTAACCATTCCAAAACACTTTTCATCCTATCTATTTCAGCAAAACCTTCTTCTTCGATTCCACCCTTTGATAAAATTAGTCTGCCCACCTTAACACTTTTATTTACCTTTTCATACTCATCAGTTGCTGGATTCCATGTAAAAATTGTTTTTGTTTCAACTTCATCTGTTTTAGGATTAACTGATATTATTTCTACAATCTCCTTTATTCTTCTTGCGGATTTACCCTTTTCTTTTGCATGTATCATCAAAATTACAACATCTAAACTTTCTATCAAAGAAGGAGAAAGGTCTATTGGCGGTGTGGTAAGTCTTTTTATCATCGTTTCTAAAGAGCCCGCATGAAATGTAGACATACATTTGTGCCCGGAAGACATTCCTTGAAACATCACGTATGTTTCAGCCCCTCTTGTTTCTCCAACAATTACATAATCTGGATTTTGTCTGAAACTTTCTTTTAAAAGGTCAAATAAGCTAATTCCACCATATTTTTCACCAGTAGGCGTTGGTATACCAAACCCAACCCTTGCCAGGCCAGGAACCCAATGCTCGTGAGGAATCCTTATTTCCCTTGTATCCTCTATAGAAACTATTTTTGCTTCGAGGGGAATAAACATGCAAAGTGAATTTAAGAAAGAGGTTTTCCCTGTTGCAGTTCCTCCTATTATTAAAATATTTGCACCGTTTTCTATCAAGAACCAAAGATATGCCAAAATTTCAGGAGATGCTGTATTCATCTCTATTTGTTCTATTGGGGAAAAAGGTTTTTCTCCGAACTTCCTTATGCTAAAAACCGGGCCTCTAGTTGCAACATCTCCTGCAAAGGTTGCACTTACCCTTGAACCATCAGGCAATGTTCCAGAAAGTATTGGCTCTGCGTAGCTTACAAACCTTCCGCATTTTTCAGCAAGTTTTACTATAAAATCCCTCAGTTTTTCGATGTCGTTGTAAATTATGTTAGTCTTTATCGACCCAAACTTTCTGTGAATAACATATATTGGGGTTGCAACCCCATCACAACTTATATCCTCTATGTTTGGGTCTTGCATCAATGCCTCTATCTCATTTAGACCAACAAAATTTCTATACACATAGTACATTATTTTTATGTACTGACTTGGGGTAACCTTTATTCCATATTCCTTTATAACTTTGGAAACATTCTTCTCGATGTAGTTAATTAGATTGCCATGATTTTTTATAATGTCGATGCTAACATCTATAATTTCTATCAATCCTTCAGAGATTTTTTCAAGCATCTCTTTTTCATTCTTGTCAATAGTTGGTTCTATGAGGTTGTAAATAAGTTCTTTATTGTCTTTGTCCCATTTTATGTTTGCATACGCAAAAGGCTCTATCAAAGGATAAGTAAAATTTACCTTTGTTATATCCTCGAATTCTGGGATTTCCGCAAATCTACTCGGTTTTTTTATAATGAAGCCAGGTAATTCATCTATTCCCGTTTTCTCCCCTTCTTTCAATTTCCTGTATAGAATGCCCTTTAATCCAGCTATTTTTTTAAAAATCATTCAATCACATATGCTTCTTCCTCACGCTTTTTCCTGGCTGGGAAATCCCCCAGAAGCGTGCACATGCAGGGCATACCCTCATTTCCTTCGTCATAAGATGAATCATCCTTCTATCTACTTGCTGAAGTATTAGTGGGTCTGTTATTCTAAACCCTTTTCTAACAACAAAGCTTTTATATCTAGGAACCTCTCTTCCACAAACACCGCATGTAACTGTTTTCTCTCTACCCCTAGATTTTGTGTGTGCATATTTTCTTCTATATGGGGCAGTACTTACGGGCAAGAAACCACTTCCTTTTATTTCTAATAAAAGTTTGGTTTTAGAAATAATAAAGTTAAACAATTTTAAATCAAAAGCTTTATGAGCTTAGAGGGGTCAGATTCTTTCAAAACAAATTCGTTCCCTCTTTTCTCAAATCTCTCCAAGGTATTTTCTATAGAGGCGTTCTTTATTTCAAATTCATCGACCTCTTTTAAAGATAGAGGAAGAGAGACTAAACCAGTTTTTGAGTGTAGAGAATAAGGAGCTCTTACTAGACCCATAGGCTTCATACTAGAAGAATCAAGAAGTATTTTATCTTCTCTTTCTTCCTTTGGTAATGTTTCGGAAGTTGTTAGTTTTGGAATTTTTTTATCAACTTCGATTTGGATACAACGAACAAAATCGGAAAAAAGGGAAAAATAGTTTTTCTTCCTTTTGCTTTCACCTCTTAACGTTAAAGGCTGATATTCTTCTGGCAAAGGAAATTCTCTTATCAAAGACCAGACCTGAAAGCCACGAGAGCCAGAGAATTTCATTACAGGATTAAGATCCAGCATTTTAAAAATTTCATAAGTAATTTTAGCAACCTCTTTTGTTTTTGAAAATTCAACCTTTGACCCCGGGTCTATATCCACAACAAGCCAGTCTGGCCTATCCATTCCAATTTGATGCACACAAGGAATAACATCGATGTAATGCATGTTAATAAAAAACATCAAATCCTTATAATTTTTTAAGATAATTTTTCTTCCCTTGAATTCCCTTCTAAAGAATCTCTTCTCCGTAAACAATGCGTAAAAGCCTATGTATCTGTTCTTGCAAAATTCTAGTATGGTATCAGCAACTATAGGATAATATTGTTTTGCCTTATAGACAATTACCCAAGGTTCGTTAATCTTTCTTAACTCTTCTTCAACTTCTTTAATTCTCTTGGAAAAGTATTTTTTGCCATTTTCGGTAATTCCATATTTACCTTCAACTTCTTCAATAAGATTACTTTGAAGTAAATTACTGAGAATTTTTTTTATTTGTTCATCAGAAAAAATTTTGAGGTCACGGGACAGTTTTTCTTTCACGTGATTAAAATCAACCCTTTTCCCAATCCCCTTCATCGAAAACATAAGCAAAAGGTAATCTTCTGGTGTTGTTCGCATATTTTAAAATTAAATTTAAAAAGATAAAATGAAATTATGAAGGTAAAAATTTATACAACAAAGACATGCCCATATTGCTATATGGCCAAACAGTTTTTTAAACAAAACAACATAGAATTTGAAGAGGTTGATGTTTCAGAAAATAGGGAGTCTGCAATTGAGATGATAGAAAAATCCGGACAAATGGGAGTTCCTGTGATAGAAATTGATAACAAAATAATAGTTGGTTTTAATTTAAAAGAGATAAAAGAAACATTGAAACTAAAGTGAGGAAATGTACGACCTGATAATAGTTGGTGGTGGTCCAGCGGGCCTTACAGCAGGAATATATGCTGGTAGAAGAAATCTGAAAACCCTGATTATAACAAAAAATATTGGTGGGCAGGCAAGCCTTGCTTTTAAAATAGAAAATTATCCAGGGTTTCTTGAAATTTCGGGATATGATTTAATTCAAAAGTTCTATGAGCAGGCAATTAATTCTGGTGTAGAAATATTTTTAGAAGAGGTGGTTCAGATAGAAGAAAGAAATAAAAAATTTTTAATTAAAACAAATTCCGGTGAATACGAAGCAAAGGCCGTGATTCTTGCCTCAGGAAAATCTCAAAGAACTTTAAATGTGCCCGGAGAAAAAGAATTTCTTGGCAGGGGCGTATCCTACTGTGCTGTATGTGATTTGCCACTTTTTAAAGATAAAGAGATAGCAGTAATAGGTGGGGGAAATTCTGCATTAGATACTGCTATTTATGGAAGTGAAATAGCAAAAAAAGTTTACTTAATTCACAGAAGGGATAGTTTTAGAGGATTTGAAAATCTTGTGGAAAAAGTAAAAGAAAAGGATAATGTTGAGATTGTTTTAAATACGATAGTTAAAGAAATTAAAGGACAAAATTTTGTTAATTCAATTGTTGTTGAGAATGTAGTAACAAAAGAATACAGGGAAATAAGCGTTGATGGGGTTTTTATAGAAATAGGGTATGAAACAAAAACAGATTTTCTTAAGAATTTAGTTATGTTGGACGATAAAAAGCAGGTGATTACGAACAAAAACTGTGAAACTTTCTATCCGGATAAAGACGAAGTTAGGCCCGGTGTTTTTGCTGCGGGCGATTTAACAGACACGCTATTCAAGCAAGTTGTAATATCCGCAGGAGAGGGTGCAAAAGCAGCATTACAGGCATATAACTATATTCACGGAATTTGATTCTAATTAATGGAGGTGAAAAAGTTGGAAGTTGATAAATTTGGCGATGAATTTGGACCAGAAAAAATATTAGAAGTTTATAATCAAAGAGTTGGACTAAAGGGGATTCTTGTGTTGGACAATTTAAGCAGGGGACCCGGTAAAGGAGGGATTAGAATGACCCCTGGTGTGAGTGTAGAGGAAGTTTTTAGATTAGCAAGAACAATGACATGGAAAAACGCTATGGCAGATTTACCTTTTGGAGGGGCAAAGGCGGGAATAATATTTGACCCAAAAAAACATTCTGTAGAAGAGAAGAAAAAAATAATGGTAGAGTTTGGTAGAGTATTAAAACCCCTGTGCCCAAAACATTACATAGCTGGTCCTGATGTTAATACAGGAGAAGAAGAAATGAGGTGGTTTGTTGAAGGCAATGGCTCTTTGAAAGCCGCTACAGGAAAACCAAAAGATTTGGGGGGATTGCCCCATGAATTGGGTTCAACTGGTTTTGGTGTTGCCCATTCCACGCTAATAGCAGCAAAGTATGGTAAAATTAAAATAGATAAAGCTAGGGTTGCGATAGAAGGTTTTGGAAATGTTGGAAGTTTCGCTTTCAAACACCTTTCAGAGTTTGGTGCAAAAATTGTTGCTGTAAGCGATAGTAAGGGATGCATCTATAATCCAGATGGATTAAATTACGAGGAATTGATGAAAGTGAAAAAAGAAACTGGTAGCGTGATTAACTATCCTGGAACTATTTTAAAAAATGAAGAAATTTTTGGGCTAGAGGTTGACATACTTATTCCAGCGGCCCTTTCTGATTCTATAACAATTAAAAATGTTTCGCAAGTAAAGGCAAAAATTTTGGTCGAAGCAGCAAACATTCCTGTAACACTAGAAGCAGAAGAGGAGTTATACAAAAAAGGGGTATTGGTAGTCCCAGATTTTGTTGCTAACGCAGGAGGGGTAATTTCTTCCTATGCAGAATATAGAGGCTTTAACGAAGAAAAAATGTTTAGACTTGTGGAGAGAAAGATAAAGAAGAATACAAAGCTAGTTTTGAAAAAGGCAAAAGAGAAAAATATGAAAACAAGAGAAGTTGCGTTAGAGATTGCAAAGGAGAGGGTAAAGGAGGCGATGGAAAAGACATGAAGGTTGCAATCGTAAGTAAAAGTGATGTTAAAAAATTTAAGGGAATTCTTAAAAAATTTGGTTTCAATGTTGTAAAGAAAAATCCTGATATTGTTTTATGTTACGGGGGAGATGGTACTGTACTTTACAGCGAGAGAATTTTTCCTGGAGTTCCAAAAATTGTAGTTAAAAAGCCTTTAAGCGTTTGCAGGAAATGTGAATACAGTATAAAAGAATTAAATTATGTACTGAATAGTATTGCTAGAAGAGACTATAAAATTGTTGAAAAAACAAAAGTTTTAGGTATAGCTAAGAACAAAAAATTAATTGGACTTAATGAAGTTCAACTTCATAATAAAATACCGACAAGGGCAATAAGATTCTCTATTAAAGTAAACGGAAAATTTTTTGGGGAAATACTTGGAGATGGTGTAATAATTTCCACACCTTTTGGTTCTACTGCTTATTATTCCTCCACAGGTGGTAGACCATTTAAAAAGGGGATTGGAATATCTTTCAATAACCCGTTCAACAAAAAAATTAAAAGCATTGTGGTTCCTGAAAATTCAAAAATTGAAATAAAAGTAATAAGAGGCCCTGCTTGGTTCATAGCTGACAATTATGAAAAGTTTGTTGAATTAAAAGAAGGAGATAAAATTGTTGTAAAGGCTGCAAAAGAGAAGGCTAAATTCATTGATATAAAACATAAATCAAATTAACCATACTCATTTTAAAAAGGAAAACATAAGCGTACAGGAATATTATATTTTACTCGATAAAAAAATTATAAATGAGGCTTATGGCACAGCAGGAGGTACGGTTTAGCTTGGAACAATACCCGATAATAAGATTTGGAGGGTGAAGATTGTTAAGACTGTTTTGGAGGTGCAGTTGGATTAATGGTGTTCTATGGAAACCTTGGATGGTTTAGCAGTTCCAAATGTGTGGGGAACCGCGAATGCTTATTTTGTGGTAAGTATTAATGGGACGACTGGAGGCACCAACACATATTTTCTCGTTGGCAATATTAGAGTTAGGCAGGAGTGGTAATATGAATATAGCATATAAAAAAGATCAGTCCGAGGATGTCTATGAACTGTATAAGGCTAAAGGATTAAAGGCGAGTGATGTTAAAAAAGGAAGAATAGAAATATTTGGTACATTTATATTTGCGGTAAGGAAAATCTTCTAAAATTCAAAGAAAATATCGGATTTTTGCATTCAATTAAAAACAAAACCCTTAGAAGCTATATGTAAATTATGAATGTACAATACCAACTAAAAGAGAAGAATTTATCAAATTTGTGAAGGATAAAGGGAAGTTAAGAAATAGTAAAATAGTACGAAAGAGGTAGATTCTTTTCTGTCGTCAAAGATAATTTAATAAGATTAAAAAGAGAGTTAATAAATAAAGTATGGCATTGATGCAAAAATATATGGTCCATGGAAAAACACCAGGGAGGAACTTATTATTGTTTATCTTTTAAACAAAAAGAATTGATTAAATTTAAAGAGGTGATTAAAATAGGGCTTAAAGAAAAATTGAAGAAAATTGGCCCTTGTTTATGGGAACTCCCAAAAGAAACAAAGCCGGGAATGAAAGTTCCAGCGTGGCTCTTCTTGTCAGAGAAGCTTTTGAGGGAAGTGGAAGAAGGAGCAATAGAGCAAGCAGCTAACGTTGCTTTTCTACCAGGAATTTACAAGCATAGTATAGCTTTACCGGACATGCATTTTGGCTATGGTTTTCCAATAGGTGGAGTTGCTGCTTTAGATTATGAAGAAGGTGGTTTATCTCCAGGTGGAATAGGTTTTGATATCAACTGTGGTGTTAGACTTCTGCGTACAAATCTTACAGTTGAGCAAATAAGACCAAAACTTAAAGAATTGTTAGAATCAATTTTTCACAATGTTCCTTCTGGTGTTGGTGAGGTTGGAAAAATTAAGCTAAGCTTTTCTGAGTTAGATGAAGTTTTAGTTAAAGGTGCAAAATGGGCTGTTGACCATGGCTATGGAACTGAAAAAGATTTGGAATATTTGGAAGAGCAAGGTTGTATGAAAGGTGCAAACCCAGAAAAAGTTTCAAACGAAGCAAAAAAAAGAGGAGCTCCTCAGCTCGGAACTTTAGGAGCAGGAAATCATTTTCTTGAAATTCAAGTTGTGAACAAAATTTTCTTACCAGAAGTTGCGAAAGTTTTTGGAATTGAAAGAGAAGGACAAGTGTGTGTAATGATCCATACAGGTTCAAGAGGTTTTGGTCATCAAGTCTGTACAGATTACTTAAGAATTTTGGAATCAAGGTTTAGGGATGAATTGAGAAAGCTT
>JAWCME010000006.1:0-29002 GCA_039091335.1 Candidatus Aenigmatarchaeota archaeon
TGCTTAAAGGATTTTTTGATGAAATTGAAAGGATGAAAAATGCCATCTAGATATTTGCACAAAAAGTTTTCAAAGTTTTTGGTAGAAGATGAATGTGAGAAAACGCATAAAGCTATTGACTATCCTGTAAAATTTCTAGGAAGAAGACATAGAATTCTTTTTCACGATCCTATTTCAGCAGTAGCAATAGGTCTTTTAGCAAACAGTTACAAAGGTGTTTGCGCTGGACTCTCGCACATATTTCTTGATTACTGCTGCTCTAAAATACCAGAATTAAAATATTTAGCAGAATTTTATTTAAGAAAAAAATCACTTCTTTAATCTTATTTTCATGAAATCATAAGCAACCTTAGTATTTTCAAATATTTTTTTTGCCTCTTCTTCCAGTTCCTTTGCATCCGTATATCTTCTGCTGATATGTGTAAGAATTAGCTGTTTAACATTAGCTTTCTTTGCAATTCTTGCTGCTTGTTTTACATCAGCATGCGCCTTTCCCTCTTCTTCTTCAAGAAAAGTTGCATCATGTATCAACAAATCAGCAGAATCAGATATTTTAACCAAATTCTCACAGGGCTTCGTATCTCCTGAATATATAACCTTCAGACCAGGAGTGATATTCGCAACCTCTTCTATTTTCACTTCCCTTCCTTTAAATTCTGCTTTGCCATATCTTTTCAACTTCTTCAACCAAAAACCTCTTTTCAAACCAAGCTGCTTTAATTTTTTAGTATCAATATTCCATCTATCTTTTTCTTTAAAACAAAAGGCAACTGCTGGAACTGTATGTAAAACGGGGGTTGAAAGTATTTGATAATCCTTAGTCTCATCTACCACAGTAATCTCCTCTCCCTCAAAAGGAACATTAACGGCTTTAACAGGAAACCTCAGACCAAAATATCCTAAATCAATTATATCGGAAACAAACCTTTCTGCTTCTGGTCCGAATATTTTCAGTTCTTTTTTTCTTTTTTCCAGATTCATCGTTTGTATTAAAGGAATCAAACCAGCAAAATGATCAGCATGCCAGTGAGAAATAAATATTTTATCTATGTCCATAAAGCTTATTCCAGAAAGCATTAACTGCTTTTGAGTTCCCTCACCACAATCAAAAAGCAAAGTGTCTTTTTCTTCAGAAAAATATTCTAGAACTATGGCAGGATGGTTTCTATTTTTACTTGGAATTCCTGATACTGTGCCCAAAAAAGTTATTTCTATCATTTAGCCACTTTAAAATATGAAAATAAATAAAGCAAAATAATCAATAGTGTAATAAACAAAATTATCCCAAGAACATTTAAGTGGATACCAGAGGCTAAAAAAATCATTAGAAGTGAAAAAACTCCAAAATAAATTGTAATCCATTTTATATTTTTTTGAACAAACGGTTGTATGAATTTAATGAAATAATAAATCAAGCATGATAGAAAATACCAATAGATAAAAACATAAATTGGAACGATGATGTTTATTCTACAACTTGCTCTATAAACAATATCTGTACAAAAACCACAAGAGGCTCTGCTACAATCGTAAGCAAATGAATTATATTCTGTCTTCCAACTCGTACCCCCTAAGTATTGCAATCTTTCTTCAAACAAAATTGGTGGATATATTCCTGGAATAAATTCTACAGTACTGGGTGCGTCGAGACAAATCTCTTTTAGCGGTAAAATCCAAGACAGTTCTAATCCTCCAATGTCAAGTATAATATTACAACCTCTGATGCCAAAAAGTCCTGCAATTATCAAAATTGCAAATAAAATAATCTTGAGTTTTGTTGGTCGCAAAAATTTTTTTAGATTCAAGCTAAATTCTCCTTTTCAAAATACTTCCTTAAGAATACTCCAAAATTCTTATCCTTTTCCATAATTTCAACAATTCTACTAGTCTCAGAAAATATTTCAAATCCTTTTACTAATTGAGAAGCAATATAGTTTGGTATTCCTTTTGCCTTCAACACATCTTCTGTTTCTTTCAAACTGTCTTGCAATTTTTCTCTAGCAGTTAAAAATTTTCTCCTTATTTCAGCAACCCAAAAATTGTTTTCTATGAACGGGCCGGCTAAAGCATTCTTATATTTTTCAAGAAACCTTTGAGAATCATCTAAATCAAAAACTTTTGGCCCAACCCTTTTTTGAACTATTGGCAACTTGGAAACTTCCATTTCCAGCAAAACTACAGCTAAATCCTTTTCATTCGTGTAAACATCTTTTCTCAAAACTCTAAATTCATACTCAGTTTCTTCCAAAATACTTTGAAGTCTTTCAGCAAATCTTCTCAGCTGTGGCCATAAAATGTCTGGAACTACTTCCGGCGGCTTGAATTTAACCAAAACTAATTCAGTCCTTCTCCTCATCTGCAATTCTATAAGCTCATTTTCTGTCAAAGGGCTTATTATTTTTTCAAAGAAAAATTCCTTTGTTGGTTTTTGAAGAAATTCCTTAGCCAATTTTTTAAACTTGAAAAAATTGTAAGAAGAAATTGCAGCAGCTGTATTCCTTGTTTTATCAGTTGGGTCGATTAAAATAAGTGATTGATTTTTAAACTGTTTTCTAAGTTTGAAATAATCTTTTTGTTGATATTGTTTTTCTATATCAATAACTTCTCCAGGCTTCCATTTTACAGCTTCTTCAAGTAAATTAATGAATTTTTTATATTTTATTATCAAAAGCTCGCAAACATAACCAGAAAATCCTTCTGTTTTAGCATCTGCTCCGTATATTCCATTAACAGTTAAAAATTGTTTCAATAATCTTACTTCATCTGACAGCTTCTTAGGCAAGTTCTTTTCAATATATTTCACATGAAAGGGTGTTCTGTCAACTGCTGATTTCAACTGTTCCGTAGATTTTACAGCAAAACAAGGAACGATATCGATATTAATGTTTTGTACTTTTGCAGAGACATACGGATGCTCAGCATATTTTATTTTACACTCTCCACCCAACTTACTAACAATTTCTTTGCCAAGCTTCAAACCCACATCCTCTAATTTTTCTCTTGAAAAAGTTGTTGGAAATAGAATAAAGATTTCAAACTCCATCTTGCTTGGAAGCCAGGTATCTCTTGTTAGACTGCCTGCTAAAATTGCTTTCGCTTTAAATTTTTTCGCTTCTTTTTTTGCAATCGATAAAGTTTTTTTAGCTAAATTAGTAAGTCTCTTTTTTTCCTCTGGTTTTGGCTTTATCTGCTTTAAAACTTCTTTCAAAACTTTTTCATAATTCTTCATAATAATAATCTATCAGTATTTCATAAAGGTTAAACTTTACTCTAGTAATATAAAACTTAATTGTAAAACTTAATTTTTTTATAAATTATCCTTATTTTCTATGTAAATAATTTCACTACTGTAGAATAGTAATCTTTATATAGTACTACTACTTAATAGTAAATATGAACGGAAATAAAAATGAGGAACAGATAAGATTTATTGAGGAACAACTGTTTGAAGCTACGCATGCCCTGTTTAATGAAACTAGTGTGAAAAGAATTAAATTCTTACAGAATAAAATCGATTATCTCAAAAAAATGAGAAAAGAATTGATGAAACAGTGATGAAATGAAATGTCGATATAGCGGAAGAATTTGTCGTGTTGAGGAAATGTTAAATAGAATTGACCAAAAAAGCTGTGAAAAATTAGTAAAAAGATTTTGCTTAGATAATAAAGAAAATTGCAACCAGTATAAAGAATTCGAAGAGAGTGGAATTGGTTTTTATTTCGATGTTATAAACTTACTCGAGTCCGCATCCAATCTGTATAAAAGAATTAGAAAAAAAGATTAGATTTTGATTCAGTAAGCATTAAAAACTATTATTTTTTATATTCTACAACACAAAAAAATTTATAAATTCTGCAAACTAATTTTGGTGTGGGTCTTGTTCAGATCTCAATTAGCTAATTCTGAAAACTTTCTAGAAAAATCTTCCTCTAAGGAGGAGAATAAAAAACAATATTGCCTAAGAATGAGAAAAAAGTTTCTTACGCATTATGAATCACTTCTATTCGACTCCACAATAAAATATGGTGGTTTATTCAATGCACATACACACCTTGATAGAGCTTTTACAACCTCTAAAATGTATCTTGAACATATCAGCATGGATCCTATTGAAGCTTCCTCTTATCCTCTCTATGTAAAGCAAAATCTAACTGGGGATCTGCACAGAGGAATTGCATATCAGGAAAAAGATCTTAGAAAAAGAATGGAAATGATACTGGAAGCGATGCGTTTAGATGAGCCTATGACTAGAAGAGTTGATACGTTGATTGATGTAACATGGAGTGAAAAATACGATGATGTTGGACTTAGAGCATTAGAAATTGCTTTGAGCTTAAAAAAAGAATTTAGTATGAAAACTCCACCGCTTGAGGTAAATATCGGTGCTTTTAACATTTTTGGATTCAAAGATTCTGAACCTAAAAGATGGGAAGTTTTTAAGGAAGGTTGTGAGAAAGCAGATTTTATCGGAGCTTTACCAGAAAGAGACGCAAAGGAAGGACATATAGGATTTGATGAAAATATTAAGAGACATATCAAACTTGCACAAGATTTGGGGAAGCCGTTGCATGTACATGTTGACCAAAAAAATGATCCAAGTGAAAATGGAACTGAAACTCTTGTTGAAGCTGTAAGATGGTTGGGTTCACCTGAAATTAATTCGCATGAGACCGATAATGAACCAAGTATTTGGGCTATTCACGCAATATCACCATCAGCTTATGATGAAAATCGGTTCCAAAGCCTTGTTAAAAATTTAGTAAAATACAATATAGGTGTGATAGTATGTCCGTCTGCAGCAATTTCAATGAAACAGCCAAGAGAAATTTATTCTCCAACACACAACAGCATAGCTAGAGCTTTAGAAATGTTAGTAGAAGGGGTAAACATCAGATTAGGTACTGATAATATTTCTGATGTTTTTGTGCCTGCTGGACCGTTGTCTGTTTTTGATGAAACATTAGCTTTTGCTAATATAACACGTTTCTATAATCCGGATATACTGGCCAAACTTGCAACTGGAAAACCTTTGAATAACATGGATAGAGAATTGATCAGACGTGCTTTGTTATAGCCCCGGGCAGATTCGAACTGCCGTCCTTGGGTCCAGAGCCCAATATCCTTAGCCAATTTTTGACCGCTAGACGACGGGGCTGTTTTGCTTAATCTATCAATATGTTTAGAGTTATGAAATTTATATCTTGCTACGTTTAATTTTAATAAAATATACCTTTGTCAGATAAATCAGTTAAAACCTATTTAAACTTTATTGATAAAATTAAATTAAGGTGTTAAGGTTGATAGGTGACTGCCAAACAGGTAAATCAAGACTTTAATTTTTCTACTAAAAATTCTAAAAATTCAATGGATAAAATGAATCTTATCGCTTATCTCAAAAATAACAAAGTCTGGTTTAAGATTATAGAAAAAAGAGAAACTGTGCATACTGCTGATGCGGCAGCTGCTACTGGTATACCATTGGAGAGAGTTACTAAATCTTTAGTTTTTCTTGCTGACAATTCTCCTGTTCTAGTGATTATTCCAGGTAATTGTAAAGTCAACAAAACTAAATTGAAAGAAATTTTGAACTCAAAAAACGTGGAAATAGCTCCGTTTGAAAAAGTGGAAGAATACTCTGGCTATGAACCTGGAGCAACTTGCCCTGTTTTTCATCGAAATATAAAAAAAGTTGTGATTGATATAAAAGTTATGCAACATGAAACAGTTTTTGGTGGTGGAGGTTCAAGAACAAAATTAATAGAATTAAAGCCTGAAGATATACAAAAATTAAATAATGCAATAGTTGCGGATATAGCAGAGGGGAAAGATATAGCAGAGGTGGAGAAATGAGAATACTACAGTTGCATTCAGATTTTATAGAATACGAGCCGATAGAAAAAGAAATTGCTGCTGCAGAAGAAGCAGAAAAGAAAAGGATAAGGTTAGAAGAGATAGTTGTTTTGTTCACTGCTGTTGAAGAAGGGGATACAGAAGAAGTTGCTAGAAGAGCTGTTGAAGAAGTTAAAGCTAGCCTTGAGCAAATAAAAGTGAATAAAATTTTGATTTATCCTTATGCTCACTTGAGCAGTAACTTAGCAAAACCAAATGATGCTTTAAAAATAGTAAAAGAAATGGAAGCTGAAGCTAAAAAAGCTGGAATAGAAACTTATAGAGCGCCTTTTGGATGGAACAAAAAATTTTCTATTCAAATTAAGGGTCATCCTTTGGCAGAACAATCAAAAGTAATTTTACCCGAAAAAGTTGAAGAAAGAGAAAAAGTTTCAGAGGCAGTTAAAGCTGAAGAAAAACTTAAATCCTCTTGGTTTATTTTAAAACCGACTGGAGAAATGGTTCCAGTTGAAAAGTTTAATTTTTCCAAGTATAATAATCTGGAAAAATTTACAAAATATGAGATTGCTAAATCAAGAGTAGTCCAAAAAATGCCACCACATGTAACTTTAATGAAAAAACTTGAGATTGCTGATTTTGAACCTGGGAGCGATCCTGGAAATTTGAGGTTTTATCCTAAAGGCAGACTGATAAAATCACTTCTTGAGCAATTCGTTACAGAAAAGGTAATTGAATATGGAGGAATGGAAGTAGAAACTCCGATAATGTATGACTTTCAACATCCTAGCTTAGCAAATTATTTGAACAGGTTTCCTGCCAGGCAATATGTTATTGAATCAGATGACAAAAACTTTTTCTTGAGATTCTCCGCTTGTTTTGGCCAGTTTTTGATGGCGCATGACGCTCAAATCTCTTACAAGCAATTGCCTTTTAGAATTTATGAATTAACAAGATATAGCTTCAGGAGAGAAAAGAGTGGTGAATTGGTTGGTTTGAGAAGGTTGAGAGCATTTACCATGCCAGATGTGCATGCTATGTGCGCAGATATTGAGCAAGTGAAAAAAGAGTTTGTAGTAAGATTCAAACTTTGTCAAAATGTTTTAAATGAAATTGGGCTTGATAAAGATGATTATGAGCTAGCAATAAGATTTACAAAAGACTTTTATAAGGAAAATAAAGAATTTATTACTTCACTTGTCAAGATGCATGGCAGACCAGCACTCGCAGAAGTTTGGGAAGAAAGATTCTTTTATTTTGTTTTAAAATATGAATTTAATTTCATCGATAATTTGGATAAAGCTTCAGCTCTATCAACAGATCAAATTGATATAGAGAATGGAGAAAGGTATGGAATAACTTATACTGACGAAAAAGGGAAAAAAAGAAATCCAATAATTTTGCATTGCTCACCTAGTGGAGCAATTGAAAGATGTATGTATGCTTTACTTGAAAAGGCTTATGCTGATCAAGAAAATAAAAAAGTTCCTTCGTTGCCTTTGTGGCTTTCACCGACTCAAGTCAGAATAATTCCTTTATCAGATAAATTTATCAAGGCTTCAGAAAAAATTGCAGAAGAAATTGAAAAAAATGAAATAAGAGTTGATATTGATGATAGAAGGGAAACTGTTGAGAAAAAGATTAGGGATGCTGAGCTAGAATGGGTTCCTTACTCTTTGGTAATAGGACCTAAAGAAATTAAATCAAAAAAATTGGCAGTAAGAATTAGAGAAAAAGGAAAAATAAAACAAATGAAACTAGAACAGCTGATAAAAGAAATTAAAAATAAGATAAAAGATAAACCATTCAAAAAATTGCCATTACCAAAATTATTGTCTAAAAGACCAATTTTTGTTGGTTAACTTACTGCTTTAGAATGAGACCAAACTAATTTGAATAAAGGCTCTAAAACGTCTTTAGCTGCATGTTCACTTTTACTCCAAAAAGCCATGTCCTGAGTAGAATGAACTTTTGTATCAGTTAAAGCAAAAACTAACTGCTTACCATCAACAACTGCAAATCTTCCGGAAATAGGAACTTCTCTTTCATCAACAACTTTTATGTCAGCAACAGAACCTAAAGCTTTCAATGCTTCCGATGCACCTTCTTTTCCAGTAGTTGCAATTTTTATATCCACACCTTTTTCTTTAGCTTTTTTTAGAGAGTCAAAATGATTTTCAAACAGTTCATTCAATCCTTCAGGTGTTGTGACAATGTTAATGTGTTTTTCCGCATCTCTAAACATTGTTTCCATTTGTTGACGGAAAGAATACCTTCCCTTCAAAGCTCCTGTTATTTCTTCTGGAGAAATCAATTTCATGCCTTGAGAATAAATACTGTTTAACTCACGTATAATTGGGGATTCTTTAAGCTCATCTATTCTTTCAATAGTTTCTTTCAACTTTTCCTCAATTTTTTTCTTTGCTCTTTCCAAAGCTTCTTCTGGTTTAACAGCAACATATTTTATCGGCTTTGCTGTTTGAACAATTACAAAACCTTTTTCTGCCAAACTCTGTAAAACATCATAAGTTCTACTCCTAGGAACGTTAGCAATTTCAGAAAGCTCACCTGCGGTGGAAGTTCCACGAGCTAGCAAAGCAACCCAAAGCCTTCTCTCATACAAATTCAAACCAATTCCTTTCAATGCGTCAAAGACCTTTGTTGAAGCTAACATTAGTTTCCCTCTATGTTTTAACTAAGTAGTAATTTAATATATAAGCTTTTATGTCTTTGCAACACCATAAGAAAATTTCTTAAATGTTAGCAAATAAAGCTTTCGTATCAATTTTTTTTCTATTTTTATTTGACAAATTGTTATTTTGAACAGAATTTGAAAAATTAGCTGAAAATTAACCTTTTTTGCCTTGTGATTTGTAAAGTTCTTCCACTCTATCTATAGTATCAGCCTCATCCGGTCCTTTATCTTCTCTTATTCTTATCATTCTCGGAAATCTTAGAGCTAATCCTGATTCGTAATTCGGTGATTTTTGTATTTCTTGAAACGCAACCTCAACTACAACTTTTGGTTTTATTTTCACTTCCCTTCCTTTTTCACTTATTATCAACGGCTTCAAAATATCTGTCATAAGCTGAAAATTTTCTTCTGTTAAACCAGTACCCATCATTCCACAAGACAAAAATTTTCCTGTGTCAGGATCTCTGCATGCTAAAACATAAGAGCTTAGCCATTTTGCCCTTGTTCCTTCACCCCAAGTAGCGCCAACCACAACCAAATCTAAAGTTTCCATTATTGGTTTTATTTTATACATTGTGCCAACATGTCTGCCGAATGTGTATGGAGCAGATAAAACTTTTAACATTAAACCTTCCTGTTTTGCAGACAAAGCTTCCTTGTAAAACCTTTCCAGTTCTTTAACATCATCGCTAATTATTTGTTTAGTGAGTTGAAATTTTCCTGGAATTGGTTTAACTATTTTCTCTAGAATTTTTCTCCTCTCTAAGAAAGGTTCTTTGAAAAGTGTTTTTCCGTCCAAATAAACAACATCAAAAAGATTTACCTGGACTGGAATTTCTTTTACCATTTTATCAATGTCATACTTCCTATGAATTCTTTGAGATAAAACTTGAAATGGTAAAGGTAAACCAGTTTTTAGGTTTATACCCAATGCTTCTCCTTCTACTATACATTCTCTAGCTTTCAATCCTTTTTTACACATCTCCACAATATCTGGAAATTGTTTCGTCACATCTTCCAATCTTCTTGTAAACACCCAAATTTTATCTTCTTTTTTCATTATCTCTGCATGCATTCCGTCATACTTATACTCCGCAGCAACCTTACCAAATTCTTTAACAACTTCCTCTATACTCTCTGCCTTTTCACCAAGCATAATCTGAATCGGTTTTCCCAATTGTACTTTTATTTTTTTCAGTCCTTCAATTCCTTTTTCTTTTGCAATTCTTGCTACTTCACCAAAATCAGAAACAATGTTCCAAGCATAATCTACTACCTCAGTAATTCTTGCTTTTTCCTCTTTGCTTGAATCTTTTTTTAGTAAGAATGCATTAACAATTGCATCACGAATTATTCCTTCTGCAACACCGATTCTTAGCTCACCTAAAATTGTTCTGACAATATATCTAGCTTCTTTTGGGCTAGCAGATGCCAAAAGTTCAGCGATCAAATTTAATTTTTTTTCTTGAGAACCTTTGCCAGTTATTACTGCTAGCTTCTGTAAGTTAGAAAAAACAAAATCAACAGTCAGTTTTTTCTTAAACAGAACAACTTGTTTTTTTGTTTTAACGCATTCTTCTGCCGATAAACCAAGGTCTCCTGTTTTCTTAAATTTTTCTTCCACTATTTCTGGCTTGAATCCTGTTGCTTTGGAAATTGCACGAATCATCATTTGAGTTGCTATTCCCAATTCTAGCTGAAGATATTTTTGATATACGATACCTTGAGCCAGCAAAACAACTTTTGGCAACTCATCTGCAGGAGTTTTCGAAAAAAGATCTGCAAGTATTTCTGTTTTTTTTATTTTAGATGAAACTTCCTCCAATTTTTCATATGTTTCTGCTAATACTGAATAATCCATTATACCACATTTAAAAATCTAGTTTATATAACTTTATTTATTAATTAATTTTAAGGTGAAATGTTTGAACATATTTGATTGCATTATGAAGAGAAGGTCTGTCAGAAGATTTCAGAAAAAAGAAGTGGACGATAAACTGATTGGTGTGATGTTGCATATGGCAACTCAGGCACCTTCAGCTGGAAATGTACAAGAATGGCAATTCATTGTTGTGAAAAATGAAGAAATAAAGAAAAAATTAGCAGAAGCTTCCTTGGATCAAGAATTTGTTGCAAAGGCGCCTGTTGACATTGTTGTTTGCGCTGACATGGAAAAAATAGGATTAAAATATGGAGAAAGAGGGACTAATTTATATTTTGCCCAGGATACGGCTAATGCTACGATGATAATTTTATTAACTGCTACTGCTCTTGGGTTAGGCAGCTGTTGGGTTGGAGCATTCGATGAAGATGATGTTAAGAAAATTTTAGAATTACCAGAAAAATTGAAACCTGTTGCAATTATACCTGTTGGGTATGCTGCCGAGGTAGGAGAATCGAGGAGAATACCATTTGAAAATTTGACTTGGACTGATAGATATGGAAAAAAGTATGATATCTCTTATTTATTTCAACCAGGACCAAAAGAAGAGGTAAAATTTAAACCAATAGGGAATTACATTCAAGATGTTTTGGAAAAATATAGGAAAAAGATTAAGAGATAATTGAAAACCTAAGTTTAAAATATAAAAAACCAAATTATTTATAGGAGACTTTTATGATAAATAAAATCCAATTTACTATATTTTTCATCCTCGCATTTTTATTATTATCTTCGGTATCTTTTGCAACAGGAGAAATAACTGTAACTGTTAGCAAAAAAGATGTAACATTATACAGTGGTGGTTCTGAAACAATAGATATTACAATAGAAAATAATCAGAATTTTGTTGATAGAGTTTCTGTTACAGTTTTTCCACAGTACTGGAGTGGAATAACTGCTACCTTGCAACAGTATGTAGTAAACATTAATCCTAAATCTAAATCCACAATCAAATTATTTTTTGATGCATCAGTTTGTGTGGAAGAAGTTTCTACAACATTTTCTATTACAGCAAAATCCACTATAAATGAAAATGTAAAATATTCGACAACTATTAATTTGAATACTGTCAGAAACTTTACAGTTTGTATTGATGAATATAAATTAAGTAATTATGTTATCAGCCCTAATGAAACGCTGAAAATTATTACAAAACTTAAAAATCCTACCGGAGTTTATTCTATGCCAATAACACTGGAAACAAAAATAATGCGAGGAAGTCAAGTCATTCAGAAGTTTGAAGACAGAATAGAAACTGTTCCGGCTAAAAGCTCGCATCAAGTAATCCACGAATATACTTTTGGAAAATATGCAACAGCAGAATTTTATGCTGTGGAAATTTTGTTAAAAGATTCTTCTGGTAATGTTTTTGAATCAAAAAAAATCAATTTCAGAGTTTCACAGTTGCCTGAGAAAGTTGTGAAAGAAGAAACTGTAGAATGGGGCTTCTATCTGCAGACTGTAACCATAAAAGTTAGAAATGAAGGTAATGTTAACTCTTCTGGTTTCTATTTAACTGCAACAATCCCGAGCTTCATGAAACCGTTCTTCTTCCCAAAAATCGAGCCCACGATTCAGGAAAAAATAGGTAATACATTTGTTTACAGCTGGTACATAGAAGAATTAGCTCCTGGAGAAGAAAGAGAAATAAAATATGAGATAAATACGTGGAATGCATTAATAGTTATTTTAATAATAATTTGTGTTATCCTTTATTCCTTTAAGCATGTCTTTAAAGTATCAGTTATAAAGAAGCATAAGTACACAGAACCAGTAACAAAAGAAAAGGAAATCTTGATTTCTCTTGAAGTTAGAAACAGAACTAGGCATGGGATAAAAGATGTTTTGATAAGAGATTTTGTTCCTTCGATAGCAACAGTAGTTGAAAGATTTGATACATTAAAGCCAACTTTGAGAAAAGTTGCAGGAGGGACTGAAATTATTTGGAGATTGAATTATCTTGGTCCTTTAGAAGAAAGAATCATAACTTACAGAGTCAAACCAACGGTTGATATTATTGGAACCTTGAAACTTCCAAAAGCTTTGATGAGATATACGGATAAAGAAAAAAGAATAAAAAGAATAATTTCTAAAAATATAAAAATTAAGGGAAGATAAACTTTTTATACTAAAATTCAATTATTTTTATTACCCCGCTTAGCTCAAACCTTAGGGAGTAATGGCAGAGCAACCGGCTGTAGGTGAGTGCTATTGCACTTGTCAAAAGCAGTTGCTCACATAGAAACCGGTGGGTTGAGAGTTCAAATCTCTCAGCGGGGACTTAAAAATTTTTTGTTTATTTCTTGTGAAACAAGAAGAAAAATTAAAAATTTTGAAAGGTAATTCATTTTGAAATAAGTATTAATAGCCTAATTTTTTTCCAAATTTCTATTTTTTATGTTTCATCACCAATACAAGTTTAGACGAGAGAAAGCAATTCTTAGAGGAAAAAATTTCAACTAAATTTAGTATAACCTGAAGTTGCTGGTTCAAACCGCTCTAAGGATTTCTTATTTTTAAAATTTAAAAAATTTAGATGTTGAAAAAGATTTAAAAATAGAAGATATAATATTTTTTGTTGGCGACCAAAACGAAGGGGAAACATCCGTTCCCATCCGAACACGGTAATTAAGCCCTTCGGTGATCTGGGTTGTACTGTGCGAGAGCACGGGAACTCCAGGACGTTGCCAACACATTTTTCATTAACAATTTCATTCCAACTCAAGGATAAGTTTTAAAAATTCTAATTTCAAATAAGTAAATACTTGAAATGCCTCGGTCGTCTAGACTATAAACAGGGAAAGTGGCCTAGGATGCAAGCCTGTCACGCTTGCGACATGGGTTCAAATCCCATCCGAGGCGCTAATGAAATAAATAATTTTCTATTTAACATTTTCTATAGATGAGATGAAATAGAAATTTTCTTATCTGTAAAGTTTAAATTAAGAAAAAACTAATTAATATTACTCCTCTTAGATAAACAGAAAAGTTTAAAAATACTAAATAATAAAAAGAAGATACCGGCCGGTGTCTGATTGAAAGAAATTGATATTCAAAAGCATGATTTAGTACCGAAACACATTCTTTTAAATGAGCAAGAAAAAGAAGAAGTTTTGAAAAAATATGGTATAACACTAAAACAGCTACCAAGAATTTTAAGTTCAGACCCGATGGTAAAATTATTGAACGGTAAACCTGGGGATGTGGTGAAAATAATAAGAAAAAGCCCGACTGCTAAAGAAACAATTTATTACAGAGTTGTGGTCAAGGGATAGTATGAACGACGGTTTTTTAACACTATTAGATACTTTTATAAGGGAAAAAGGTTTGGTCAGATTCCAAATTGAATCTTACAATGATTTTGTTACAAGAAGGATTCCAAAAGTTTTGAGTGAAATCGGTGTTATAAAACCAGAAGTACCTGAACTTGGTGAGTTCAAAATCAAATTAGGTGAGTTTAAAATTGGTGAACCTTCAGTTAAAGAAGCTGATGGTTCTGTAAGGAATATTCTGCCAATGGAGGCAAGAATAAGAAACTTAACGTATTCTTCTCCTATGTTCGTAGAAATGACTCCTGTTCTGAATAACATAGAAAGTGATACGATTACAGTTAACTTTGGCGATTTACCAGTAATGGTAAAATCAAAGATTTGTCCTTTGTCTGAAATGAGTAGACAAGAATTGATTGAAATTGGTGAAGATCCGGATGATCCAGGTGGTTATTTTATAATAAACGGCACTGAAAGAATTTTAGTCTTGGTTGAAGAAATAGCGTCAAACAGAATCATCACAGCAAAAGTTAACAGTGGAAATGTGACTGAAATAGCCAGAATACATTCAGAGAAAGATGGCTACATACAAAGACATTTACTTGAAAGAAAGAATGATGGAATTATCACGATAACCTTTGCAAATATAAGTAAACTACCGGTTGTTATTTTGTTAAAAGCTTTGGGTTTAGAATCAGATAAAAGTATAATTGCTGCCATATCTTCTGACCCTGAAATACTACAAGAATTTTATGTAAACCTTTATGAAAGCCAAATAACAACAAAGCAAGAGGGATTGGATGAAATTGGAAAACATATAAAAATTCCTCAAAAGGAATATAGAATTGATAGAGCTGTAAAGCTGATAGACAAATATTTGCTACCACACTTAGGCCAAAGACCAGAAAATAGAATTGAAAAAGCAATGTTTCTTGCAAAAGCAATAGCAAAACTCATTAAACTACATTTGGGAAAGATAGAGGAAGATGATTTAGACCATTATTCAAACAAGAGGCTGAAATTATCAGGAGATTTATTAGAAATTCTTTTAAGGTCGATCCTACTTGGTAAATGGGGGTTGATAACAAGAATAACATACAATTATCAAAAATTAACAAAAAGAGGAAGGTTACCACCTTTACAAGCAATAGTCGAATCAAACGTTTTAACTAATCAATTGGTTTCTGCTCTAGCAATTGGTAGTTGGGTTGGTGGTAGGACCGGTGTTAGCCAAAGATTGGACAGAGGAAGTTTTGTAAAAACTCTTTCACACATGAGAAACGTTTTATCACCTTTAACATCAACACAAGAACATTTCGAAGCCAGAGAACTGCATCCAACTCATTGGGGTAAGCTTTGCACAAGTGAAACTCCAGAAGGAGCAACTATTGGTTTGAGAAAGTATCTTGCAATAATGGCAGAAGTTACAAAAGGTGTGAGTGAGGAAGAATCAAAATCTTTAATAAATAATTTGAAAAAAGTGGTTAAATGACAGATGTATTTTTAGATGGCAGGTATATTGGCTCAACAGATGAGCCTGAAAAACTTGTAGCAGATATTAGGCAAAAAAGAAGGAACGGAGTTATTCCAAATCAGGTTAACGTCGCTTACCATAAGCATTTGGATGAAATAAAGATTTTAACCGATCCTGGAAGAGTAAGAAGACCATTAATAATTGTTGAAAATGGAAAACCTAAACTGACAAAAGAACATTTGGAAAAATTGAAGATTGGTGAAATGAGTTGGGATGATTTGATAAAAAATGGTGTGATAGAATATTTAGACTCAGAAGAAGAAGAAAATACTTTCATTGCTTTAAGGGAAAAAGACCTCACGCCAGAGCATACTCACCTTGAGCTTGATCCATCAGTTATATTGGGTTTATCCGCATCGTTCATTCCCTACCCAGAATTTAATAGAGGTGATAGGGTATGCTTAGGAGCTAAAATGATTGGCCAATCTATGGGACTATTCATAACAAATTATCTGAACAGAGTTGATACTAAGTCTAATGTTTTGTTATATCCACAAATTCCTTTAGTTCAAACACATGCCCATAAAGTAACAAGATATGAAAAACATCCTAATGGAAGTAATTTGGTTATTGCTGTTAATTGTTTTGAAGGTTATAACATGGAAGATGCTTTAGTAATTAATGCTAGTTCTATTCAAAGAGGTTTATTCTGGTCATTGATGTTTAGAACTTATGAAGCAGAGCAAAAAAGATACATGGGTGGGCAGGAAGATTTGATCGGAATACCAGAGCCTGGTGTGAGAGGTTATTTAGGAGAAGATGCATACAAACACCTACCAGAAGATGGAATTATTAATCCTGAGACTAAGGTAAATTCGTCTGACGTATTAATTGGTAGGGTTTCACCTTTGAGATTCTTAGGAACAATGGACCAATTTATAACAGGAATAGAAAACATAAGAGAGACTTCAGTTACTTTAAGACATGGTGATAAAGGAGTAGTTGACAGAGTTTTCTTGAGTGAAACAATCGATGGAACAAAAATTGTTAAAGTTGTTGTAAGAGATTTGAAAATTCCTGAGATTGGAGATAAATTTGCGAGCAGACACGGACAAAAAGGAGTTATTGGGTTGATTGTTCCGCAAGAAGATATGCCGTTCACAGAAGATGGAATTGTACCTGATATAGTATGGAATCCTCATGGGTTGCCAACAAGAATGACAGTTGGCCAAATTTTGGAAATATTGGCAGGAAAAGTTGCGGCTTTGAACGGAAAGCCAGTATACTCTCCAGCATTTAGTCCATACCCAGAAGAAGAAATAAGAAAAACATTAGAAAAATATGGGTTTAGAAACGATGGGAAGGAAGTGATGTATGATGGTAGAACTGGAAAAAAATTTGAGGCAGAGATATTTATCGGATGCGGCTTCTTCGAAAAATTAGACCATTTAGTTTCGAATAAAATACATGCACGCTCAAGAGGGCCTGTTACGCTGCTAACAAAGCAACCAACAGAAGGGAGAGCTAAAGAAGGTGGTTTAAGACTTGGGGAAATGGAGAAAGATGTTTTGATTTCTCATGGAGCTGCTTTGGTTCTTAAAGAGAGGTTTGATTCTGATAAAACTACTGTATCGATTTGCAGCGGATGTGGCTTAGTAGCTGTTTGGGATAGAATAAAAAATAAAAAATATTGTCCTGTCTGCAAAGAATCAGAAATTATAGATGTGGAAATGAGCTATGCTTTTAAACTGATGTTAGATGAGTTGAAGAGTATGTTAATATATCCGAAAATTGTTTTGAAAGAGGAGTAATATTTTTGAAGGAGGAGTAATATGCTAGTAGATAAGATTGAGTTTGGAGTGATTAGCCCAGAACTGATTAAGGAAATGAGTGCTGCAAAAATTACAAAAACTGAGCTTTATGACCAAGAAGGATATCCGATAGAAGGAGGATTGATGGATCCTAGACTTGGTGTTGTAGACCCTGGTGTGAGATGTAGGACTTGTGGCGGTTCTGTCGGTGAATGTCAAGGACATTTTGGTTATTTAGAACTAACAAGACCGGTTATTCATGTTCTCTATGCAAAATTTTTATTCAGTTTACTCAAGATAGTTTGTAAAAAATGCAGTAGAATCCTTATTGAAGAAAAAGATTTGGAAAGTATTAAAGATAAGAAAATTACTTTCAAAGAATTAATGAAAATGATAAAGAAAAAGTGTCCTTATTGTGGAAGTTCTCAAGGAAAGCTGAAGTTTATTAAACCATATACTTTTACAGAGGACAATGAAATTTTAAATCCTATAAAAATCAGGGAGAGACTTGAAAAAATTCCGACAGAGGATTTGGATGCTATTGGTTTTAAAAAAATTAGACCAGAGTGGCTAGTATTAACACTTTTACCAATACCTCCTGTTACTGTCAGACCTTCTATAACATTAGAAACTGGTGAAAGGTCTGAAGATGATCTGACGCATAAGCTTGTTGATATTGTAAGAATAAATGAAAGGTTGCATGAGAATATTGATTTAGGTGCTCCTGATTTTATAATCGAAGATTTATGGGAATTGCTGCAGTACCATGTTGGAACTTATTTTGATAATGAAATTTCTGGTGTACCACCTGCTAGACATAGGTCAGGAAGAATATTAAAAACTTTATCACAAAGACTGAAAACAAAAGAAGGAAGGTTTAGGGGAAATTTAGCAGGAAAAAGAGTCAATTTTTCTGCAAGAACTGTTATCAGTCCGGATCCTATGATTGATGTGGATGAAGTCGGAGTTCCAGAAAGTATAGCAAAAGAATTGACTATACCTGTAAGAGTGAATGAAAAGAATATCGAAATTATGAGAAAAATTGTTTTAAACGGATCTGAAAACTGGCCTGGAGCAAATTATGTTATAAGGCCGGATGGTAGAAGAAAAAAAATTACTGAACAAAACAAAGAGGAAATCTCAAAGGAAATTTCTCCAGGTTACATAGTTGAAAGGCATATAGCGGATGGAGATATAGCTTTATTCAATAGGCAGCCTAGTTTGCATAGAATGAGTATGATGGCTCATAGAATAAAAGTAATGCCTTTCAAAACTTTTAGACTTAATCCTATCGTCTGCCCACCATATAATGCAGATTTTGATGGAGATGAGATGAACTTACACATACCACAAACTGAAGAAGCTCAAGCTGAGGCAAGAGCACTGATGGCTGTTCAGAGGCATATAAGAAGTCCTCGCTTCTCTGGCCCAATAGTAGGAATTATAAGAGATTGTTTATCTGGTTTATATTTATTAACCAAGGAAGACAAGAAGTTTGAAAGAAAGGAATTTGTCAGTTTAATAAGAAGTGTTGACCCTGAAATAGAAATACCTGACAAACAAACATTAACAGGAAAGGAAATATTCAGCTTATTTTTGCCAAAAGATTTTTCTATAACACATAAATCCAGATCTGGAGATGTTGTTGTAATAAAAAACGGTAAGCTTATTTCAGGAACAATAGATAAAGCAGCAGTTGGGGATGAAGAAGGAAAAATATTGGATAAAATTATGAAAGAATACGGGGCTGAGACTGTGAGAAAATTTTTATCAAATATTACTAAGCTTTCATTAGAATACTTGACAAGCATCGGATTTTCTGTTAGCATATCTGACCAAGACCTGCCAGAAAAAGTTAGAATTGAAATAAAAAATATTATTGAAGTTGTGAGGAAGGATGTTGATGAGCTTATTAAGTCTTTTGAAAAAGGAGAATTAAAAGTTTTGACCGGTAGAACTCCTAAAGAAAGTTTAGAAACATTGATTAAAAGAAGGTTAAATAAATCGTTAGATGAGATTGAAGAAATTTTAGAAAAACATATAAAGGAAAATTCTACGCTCGTCATGGCAAAGAGTGGAGCAAGAGGAAGTTTGGTGAACGTTGTTCAAACAACTGCTTGTATAGGACAAGAAACAATCATGGGAGAAAGAATGGAAAGAGGATATTATGAAAGAACTTTTCCCCATTTCAAACAAGGAGACATAAGCTTAGAAGCAAAAGGTTTTGTTAGTAGGGGGTTCAGAGACGGGTTGAGTCCATTTGAGTTTTTCTTCGATTCTATTAATAGCAGGGAGTCATTAATGGATAAATCACTCAAAACAAGACATTCTGGTTATATGGAAAGAAGATTGGTTGGTGCTTTGCAAGATCTAAAAGTTGAATATGATAGAACTGTTAGAGATAGTTCCAACAGAATTATACAGTTTATTCCTGGAGAAGATGGTCTAGATCCTTCAAAAGTTGAAAAAAGTGGTGTAGATGTCAGAAGAATTGCAGAAAAAATCTTTAGATGAAATTCATCTTCCACCAAATTTAATGGAAGAAATTGAAAATGTGGTAAAGGAAAAAAAATTGAACAAAGAACAGAAAAAAATATTGGAAGATGAGGTAAAAAAAATTTATCTCAACAGTGGGTTTGAGCCCGGAGAGGCAATAGGTATAATTGCTGCTCAAAGCATTTCAGAACCAGCCACACAGATGTCATGTCCAGCAGACGAAAAAATTATAATCAAAAATGATGGAGAAATTAAAATTGTTAAAATAGGTGATTTTGTAGATTCAACTATATTGGAGTTTGGCTCAAAAAAAATTGGGGATTCAGAAATTTGTGATTTGCCAAAAAATTCAAATTTACTAGCTCTTAGTTTAGACCAAAATGAAAAGGTTAGATGGAAAAAAATTATCTCTTGCATAAGGCACAGAAGTCCTAAAAAAATGATGAAAATTAAAACAAGATCTGGAAGAGAGATTATTGCTACTGACTATCACTCATTTGTTGTTAGAAAAAATAATACCATAGTACCCATGTCTGGAAAAAAATTAAGAATCGGTGATAGGATTCCTGTAATTAAGTTTCTTCCAGAAAATTGCAACGATTATATAAATTTTGAATCTGAAAGACTAAAATTAGACAATTCTTTTGGATGGTTTGTTGGTGCTTACCTATCTGAGGGTAACATAAATAAAACACAAATAAACATCTCTAACATAGACAAAAACTTTTTATCAAATGCTAGAAATTTTGCAAACAAACTTAGATTGAAATATAAAGAAAGAGATTTCATTGGACAATTCGGTCCTAGTCATAGCTTTATTTTAAACTTTCCTAATTTAGCAAGATTAATTTTAGATATGTGCGATACAGGATCGTATAAAAAAAGAGTTCCTGAGTTTGCTTACAGCGCATCAGAAGAATTTGTCTCAAGTTTACTTAGAGGTTATTTTGATGGTGATGGTAGTATAAGTGTTAGTAGAAAGATGATAAGAATTCATTCTAATTCAGAAGAACTTGTCGATGGAATAAAACTTTTACTAACAAGATTTGGAATTTTTGCATACAAATCCAAGGATAAAAAACAATTTTATCTTATTATTCCGTATAAATATGCTCCAACATTCTTAGAAAAAATTGGTTCGGACATAAGAGAAAAAAGAGAAAAATTAAAAAAACTTGCAAAGTTAGCTAGAAAATTTTGGAACAATAAATCACAAGACTTTAATGATATGATTAACGGCTTTGGAGATGTTTTTTTACAAATAGCAAGAAAATTAAAATATCCTACACGATACATTAACAATTTTACTAAACGTCAAAAAATAGGAAGGACAACGTTATATCGTTACATAAAACTTTTTGATAAATTAGCAAAGAGGAAAGGTGTGAAAATAGAAAAAGAACTTAATATTTTGAAAAGGATGTTCAATTCTGATGTTGTGTGGGATGAAATAGTAGAAATAAAATACATCAAACCTACGTCTGATTATGTATATGACATATCTGTTGAAGGTTTGGAAACTTTTACAACTTTCGATGGAATAATTACACATAACACAATGAGAACCTATCATTTTGCAGGGTCTGCTGGAATAAGAGTTACATATGGTTTGCCAAGGCTGATAGAAATATTTGATGCGAAAAGAGAACCAGAAACTCCTTTTATGGATATCTATCTCAAAAAATCTTTTAATAACAGGGAAACTGCAAGAAAATTAGCAGAAGATATTGTTGAGAAGAAGGTGTCTGATGTCATAAAAAGTATTTCAATAAATTTAAGTGAAAACTCTATAGAGATAGAGCCAACTGATCTGAAAAGAGTTAGCACAATTATGAAACTAATAAAAGAAAGTATGAAGGAAGTTAAAGTTAGTGAGAGGGGCAAAAAAATTGTGGTTAAATTAAAACCTGAGATTGATGTGAAGGAGTTGCAAAGGATGAAAGTAAAAATTATGAATTTGCATGTTAGCGGAATAAAAGGAATATCAAACGCTATTATAAGAAGAGAAGGAGAAGAATGGATTATAAACACTATCGGGTCTAATTTAAAAGAAGTTTTATTATTAAAGGAAGTTGATGAAACAAGAACTGTTACTAATGATATACATGAAATAGCAAGTATTTTTGGGATTGAGGCTGCAAGAAATGCAATTATTAATGAAGCCTTAAAAACTTTGCAAGAGCAGGGATTGAATGTTGATATAAGGCATATCATTCTTGTTGGAGATATTATGACTTTTACTGGTGAAGTTAAGCCAATAGGAAGGTATGGTGTTGCAGGTGCTCAAACATCAATTCTTGCAAGAGCTGCTTTTGAAGAAACTATCAAGCATCTTGTGAGAGCATCAATCAGAAATGAGGTTGATAATTTTCTTGGCATTTTTGAAAATGTAATGGTTGGTCAAGTTATTCCTTCAGGTACTGGTATGTTTGATTTGTTGGCAAAATTTGAAGAAACAGAAGAGGAGAAAAAATGACTTTAACAGAAGTCATACGAACTGCTCTGAAAGAAAATAAAGCAATAATCGGTTACAGAAAATCGATAAAATTTATAAAATTAAACACAGCAAAAATAATTGTGGTTGCAAAAAACTCTCCTGAAGAGATAAGAAAAGAAATCGAGCATAATGCAAAAATAAAAGGAGTTAAAGTTGAGATATTTGATGGTAGTAGTAAAGAATTGGGAGTTATTTGTGGCAAACCTTTTCCAGTAACAACTCTAGTTATAAAAGGATAGATATGCAGAGATTTGACACAGAAGCAATAAGGCTCATGACTTTATTTGAAAATATTACTGGTGCTCCTGTAAAGGATTGTATAATTGACAATAATATTATTTACTTTGTTGTTGAAGAAGGAAAAGTCGGTATGGCAATTGGAAAGAATGGAAACAGTGTTAGAAATGCTGAGAAAAAAATCGGGAAAATTATAAAAATTTTTGAATTTTCAAATGATTTAGTTAATTTTGTTAAAAATCTTGTACCGCAAGCAGTGGAAGTGAAGGTTAAAAACGAGGGTGATAAAACAATCGTTGAAATTAAAGTTGAAAAGAAGGACAGAGCTTTGGTTATAGGAAGAGATGGAAAAAATTTAAGTTTATTCAAACAACTCTTACGAAGAACGCATAATGTGAATGATTTGATTATAAGGTGAAGATTTTGGCTGGTGAATTTGGCGCAAGAAAACTTAAGAAAAAGAGAAAACAGTTTAGGTGGAAAGATATTCACTACAAAAGAAGAATGCTTAGACTTTGGAAGAAAGACCCTTTAGAAGGGGCACCACAAGCTAGAGGAATTGTTATTGATAAACGTGGTGTGGAACAGAAAAAACCTGCTTCTGGTTTAACAAAAGCTGTAAGAGTACAGCTAATAAAAAACAACGTTCAAGTGACTGCTCATGTTCCTGGTGAGGGGGCGATTGATCTGATTAATGAGCATGATGAAGTTATTATTGAAAGTATAGGAGGAGCACAAGGTGGTCCGAAAGGAAGCATGTGGGGTATTAAGTATAAAGTTGTTGCTGTTAATGGTGTTGCCTTGAGTGAAATTCTTTCTGGAAAAAAACAAAAACCTACTAGGTAGATTGAATGATAAATCCATTTAAAATTTTATATAAAGCTTTGATTGAAAGACCTTCTCTAGAGCTTACTTATCTTATACATAAATTGGACAAAAAACAGATTGAATTATGGAAAATTTTACGTCGATATCTGGTAAGAAAAAATTTAGTTCCCTACGAAAGAATTATTGATATAGTTGAAAAAAATGCTCCTTACCTATCTAATAATTTATTTTATGATTTAGAAAGACTTGCTGACAGAAATTATTTAGAAAGAGGAATAATATTTCCCAAAAAATCTGGAATTGCAGTTTATGGTTATAAAAATGGATGGAAGAAACCAGAAACAAAAGAAGAATTTTTAAAATCCAAGGGGATGAAATGAGTGAAATAAAAATTTTTGGCAAATGGTCTACAGAAGGAATAGAAGTAAAAGATCCTGGTTTAATAAAATATATAAACTTACAGCCAGTATTAATTCCAAGATCTGATGGAAGATATGTCAAGCAACAGTTCCACAAATCAAAGATGAATATTGTTGAAAGGCTGATGAACAAATTGCAGGTGCCTGGCCATAGAGGGAAAAAACATTTATTAACTTCAGGGAGAGCAGTTGGAAAAACTTTAACTCATTATAAAATTGTAAAAAAAGTTTTTGAAAATATTGAGCAAAAGACAAAAAAAAATCCTATAGAAGTTTTGGTTAGAGCTATAGAAAATTCTGCCTTACGCGAAGAAATAACCCAATACCAAGTTGGTGGAATAATTGTAAGAAGAGCTGTTGTTACTAGTCCTCAAAGAAGGGTTGATTTGGCTTTGAGCAATATAGTTCAAGCCGCCTATAGAAAAGCTTTTGGAAGAAAAGAGAGCATGGTTGATACTTTAACTGAAGAAATTATTGCTGCTTATAATAATGATGCTAACAAAAGCGAAGCAATAAAAGAGAAAGAAAGAATAGAAAGAGAAGCCGAAGGAGCAAGATAAATAATTTACATTATTTGTTTCATAGCAGTTTTGAACAATTATGATTAGCATTTAGTGCAGTATTTTAGAGCTATAGTTTTCCAACTACACATTTACATTCCTTTTTATAGGCAGCCCCTACAATTTCACCAGTAGTTTCATTGACAAAGTATGCTTCTCCTTGAGTCATTATGAAATCTTTGACTATAAGATATACAACTAATCATGTCTAAAACTACTTGATGTAACACCGCAACCAAGATTAACTTAATTTATTTAAAAATTTTTGAACCAAATCTTTAAAAGAATTAAGTTCTAAAGTTTAATTTATTATTTGGCGATAAGATGGCTAAAAAAGACCTTACAGAAAGAATTATGGAAGTAATGAAAAATCCTAAAAATATTAGAAATGTTGCTACTTCTTCTCATGTTCATCATGGAAAAACTGCTTTAACAGATAACCTAATGGCAGGAGCTGGAATGATTGCCGAGGAAATGGCAGGTAAAGCGATGTTCACATGGTTTGATGAACAAGAGAGAAGAAGACAGTTAACAATATATGGAGCAAATGTTTCAATGGTTCATGAGTTTGAAGGTGAAGATTATCTTATTAATTTAGTAGATACTCCTGGACATGTGGATTTTGGTGGGGATGTTACCAGGGCAATGCGAGCTGTAGATGGCACTATAGTTTTAGTTTGTGCAGTAGAAAGTATAATGCCACAAACAGAAACAGTTTTTCGTCAAGCATTGCGAGAAAGAGTCAAGCCAGTATTATTTATAAACAAAGTTGACCGTTTGATCAAAGAATTAAAGCTAACACCAGAGCAAATGCAAAAAAGATTTGAAGAAATAATTCGCGATGTTAATATATTAATTCAAAAATATGCAGAGGATGAATACAAGGATAAATGGCTTGTTAATGTTGCTGATGGTTCTGTTGCAATGGGTTCTGCTGTTAAGCGTTGGGCGATCTCCATTCCCTACATGAAAAAAACAGGAATTACTTTTAAAGATATTATAGAACTGACTTTGGCTGGAAAGGAAGATGAACTTGCTAAGAAAGCGCCATTACATCAAGTAGTTTTAGACATGATTATTAGGCATCTACCAAATCCTCTCGAAGCCCAAAAATATAGATTGAAAAAAATTTGGAGAGGTGATTTAGAATCAGAAATAGGTAAACAAATGCTATCTTGTGATCCAAATGGTAACTTAGCTATGATTATAACAAAAGTTGTTCCCGATCCTCACGTAGGATTTGTTGCTACTGGAAGGATTTTCTCAGGAAAAATTTTTAAAGGAAAGGACGTTTATCTTATCGGTCAGCACAAACAAGAAAAAATTCAGCAGGTTGCTGTTTATAAAGGAATTTTGAGAATACCTGTTGATGAAATTGTTGCAGGTAATATTGCTGCTATTATAGGCATACCAGATGCTTTTAGTGGTGAAACTGTTTGCGAGCCTGACGCTATAATTGAGCCTTTTGAAGAAATAAGACATTTATTTGAGCCAGTCGTTACTAAATCAATTGAACCAAAGAATGCTATGGAGTTACCAAAATTAGTTGATGCTTTGAAAAGGATTAGTAGAGAAGATGCTGTTCTTCAAGTAAAAATTAATCAAGAAACTGGTGAATACCTTGTTTCTGGTTTGGGTGAGTTGCATTTGGAAGCGAAAGTTGAAAACAAGTTAAAGGAACAGGGAATTGATGTTGAAATGAGTAAGCCTATAGTTGTTTATCGTGAGACCATATTTGAAAAATCTCCTGAAGTAGAAGGTAAAAGCCCTAATAAACACAATAAGTTTTACATTACTGTTGAGCCGTTAGAAGAAGGAGTTTATAATGCGATGAAAGAAGGGGAAATTCCTAGCACGATTTCAGTAAAAGCAAAAAATATAGAGCTTTTCAAGAAATTGTCTAATAACGGAATGGATTATGATGAGGCAAAGAATGTTGTTTTAATTCATAACAAAAATGTTTTCTTGGATTTAACAAAAGGAGTGCAATTTATGAACGAAGTTATAGAAATGGTTAAAGAAGCTTTTGTAAACGTTATGGAAGAAGGGCCTTTGGCAAGAGAACCTTGCACAAAAGTAAAAGTAAAACTGATTGATGCTGAACTACATGAAGACCCTGTCCATCGTGGTCCTGGACAGATAATGCCTGCTGTAAGGTTTGCGATAAAAGAAGGAATGTTGCGTGCTAATGCAACTTTACTTGAACCAAAGCAGATAATAAGAATTGATGTTCCGAGTGAGCTTGTAGGTGAAGTTATAAGGGAGGTCGAAAACAGAAGAGGACAGATACTTGATATGAAAGAAGAGAGGGGTGCTTCTGTCGTGACTGCTAAACTGCCAGTAAGCGATATGTTTGGTTTTGATTCTTCCCTGAAATCAGCAACTTCTGGTCGTGGTTTTTATAGTTTAATAGAAACTGTTTTTGAGAAGCTGCCTGCAGAAATGAGAAACGATGTGATCAAGTCAATAAGAAAGAGGAAAGGACTTTCAGAAGAAATTCCAACACCAGAAACTTAAATATATTTAAATCTTACGTTATAGTAATATAAAAATATAAATACAGGATTAAATATTTATACTGGAGGGATATAGAATGCCTGCAAAACCGCACTTAAATATAATGACAGCTGGTCATGTAGATTCGGGAAAATCAACATTGATAGGAAGACTACTATATGACACAGGAGCTATTAAGGAAGAAGAGTTAAGAAAGTTCAAAGAAGCAGCAAAAGAATTAAAAAAAGAAACTTTTGAGTTTGCATTTGTTATGGATGTTCACAAAGAAGAAAGAGAAAGAGGATTGACTATTGATTTAATGCATAGGCCATTTGAAACTAACAAATGGTATTTCACTATTATTGACTGTCCTGGACATAGAGATTTTGTTAAGAATATGATTACAGGAGCTTCGCAGGCAGATGCTGCCATATTCGTCGTTTCTGCGAAAGAAGGAGAAGGTGTTCAGGAGCAAACTAAGGAACATGCTTGGTTAATGAAAGTTCTTGGCATACCACAGATGATAGTTGTTTTGAATAAGATGGATACTGTTAATTACGATGAAAAAAGATTTAACGAAGTAAAAGAAGATGTAATAAAATTGCTAAAATCTATTGGTTATAAAACTGAAAATATTCCTTTCATACCAATATCTGCATATATGGGAGATAATGTAGTTAAAAAATCTGCAAACATGCCTTGGTATAAAGGACTTACGCTGGTAGAAGCTTTAGATACGAACATAACAATGCCTGAAAAACCTGTAGACAAACCTTTGAGATGGCCAATTCAAGATGTATACACAATAACAGGAGTTGGGACTGTTCCTGTAGGAAGAGTTGAAACTGGTGTAATGAAAGTTGGGGATACTTTAATTTTTGAACCAGCTGGTGTTAAAGGTGAAGTTAAATCAATAGAAATGCATCATCAGCAAATTCCAGAAGCCAAGCCTGGAGATAATGTTGGTGTAAATGTGAGAGGAGTAAGCAAAGAACAAATAAGAAGGGGAGATGTTGCTGGTCTTGCATCAAACCCACCAACAGTAGCAAAAGAATTTACTGCCCAGATAATCGTGCTACAGCATCCAACAGTTATTACCGCTGGTTATACTCCAGTATTTCACTGCCACACTGCATCTGTAGCATGTCAAATAGCAGAAATAATCGCAAAAATTGACCCAAGAACAGGAGCTGTGATTCAAGAACATCCTGATTTCATCAAGACTGGTGATGCAGCAAAAATAAGAGTTGTTCCAACAAAACCTATGGTAATAGAAAAACAAGCAGATTTCCCAGAGTTAGCAAGATTTGCAATAAGAGATATGGGAATAACAGTAGCTGCAGGAGTTTGCTTGGATGTAGTCAAGCTTCGATAATGTATGTCTTACCTACATAAATTAACTTGTTTTTAAAATTTAAATAGCTTGATGATCAGCTCTCTTTTTCTCAGAACTTTTAGAACTTATTTCCGTATGGTAAATTTCTCTAATTATCTGCCAGCTCTTAGGGAGCACCTTCTTTATCTCGTCATTCACTTTAGTCGCGCACCCTATATAAATTTAGGATCTTAACGTATCTGAATTCTATGTTTCTAACTCGCCTCAACCTATTGCTTAATTCCTTTAACTCAAGCAACGATTCTACATCGAACAAAGCATAAACTGCATTCTCATGCATCCAAAGTTTAAAACCATCGGTAAGCTTGCTCAAGTATTTCGCAACTTTTTCACTCCTAACATTCTTGCACTTAAGCATTACTCTTAACATTTAATAATTTCCTGTATTGTAGCAATAAAAGCATCTCCTTTAATCCTGTAGAATCTATTTCTT
This sequence comes from Candidatus Aenigmatarchaeota archaeon, assembly GCA_039091335.1. Classification (GTDB taxonomy): domain Archaea; phylum Aenigmatarchaeota; class Aenigmatarchaeia; order CG10238-14; family SCSR01; genus JAWCME01. The sequence continues at coordinate 28,401 of JAWCME010000006.1, forward strand.
CCAAAATTCTTTTGGCTATTGGTTTAAGCCTATCCTCTTCCTTTATAAAGGCAAGCAATAAATCTGATTCTATTAAAATCTAAATCACCTTTTTAGCCTTTTCTCCGCAAGCCTTTGAGCAGTCCAAAGCCTCTTTCTTCATATCATAAACAGATTCCTTAACCTTGATCCTTAACTCCTCCTTGCTCATGAGGTCCTTGATTACTTTAGGGATGTGACAGGCGGAGAATAAGCCTTATGATAATATCTTTCGCCTTAGGAATGTTGATTGGGCCCATATTTGCAGAATTCATTATCAGCAAAAAACTTGGAAAATCGTATACAATCTTTAGTGTGGTGTACACTACCCTATTATCTGCATATTATAAATACTTTATTGATCCGATGTCTACCATTCTAAATGGGTCATATTTAGTGCTCCATGGACCTTTAGTATATCTTGTTGGATTAATCGCTAGCCTTCTCATATTTCTCATTTACAAATCTCGAAGGTCGAGATTTAAGAGGAGCTCGCTAAGTCATACTCCTTTAAAGCTTTCTCTAAATTTTCCTTAAATCTTCGGCGTAAGTCTCGCGGTCTTCGCAGACAGATGCCTAGAGCT
>JAWCME010000007.1:0-24783 GCA_039091335.1 Candidatus Aenigmatarchaeota archaeon
CATTTCTCAACCATTTGAAAAATTTTCTTAAAGTAATTTTACATTCTTCTTTTGTGGAATCGCTCCAATTTTCATTAGCCTCTATCTTGCTAACAACTTCGATAATATCCTCTTTATTACAATTTCTCAACTCCCTTCCTGCTATTCTGACCAAAGATTTCAATATCCAAATATATTTTCCAATTCTCCCTTTCGATAATCCTTCAGCAAAGAGGTATTTTGAAAATTTTAGAATATCATCTCTATTAACTTCATCCAACTCATTCAAACCATTTATAAACTGCTTTAATCTTTTCTCATAATCATGAATATCAACTTCCATTCCAATGCACCGCTTTCTTCTATTCTTAATTTGGCCTTACAGATAGGCCCCATTTTGCGGTGCACTACAATAGAACAGGATGCAGGGGGTGGGATTTGAACCCACGAAGGCACTAAGCCACAAGGTATCTTCATCGATTCAGAGCTCAATTAACTTGAGCCTTGCGCCTTTAACCAGACTTGGCTACCCCTGCATCTATATATTTTTCTGTTTTAAAAACTTATTTCAATAGATGTATATTTCCAATTCTAACTTTTTCTAATCCACACTCTTTGGCAGTTTCAAAACATTCTTCTGCAACTTTTTTTGAAGTTGGCGGCAAATCGCTCATTAAAAAAGATGGGAAGAAAGCAAGTATTGTATAGGGTATTGTTTTATCAACTTTTGCTATGAATTCACTTATCTTTCTAACTTCTTCAACCTCCACATAACCAGGTATTAAAAGAGTTGATGCATACAAAAAAGGAATTTCTCTCTTTTTATGGTATTTCGATAGCATCTTAAAATTTTCTAATGTCTTTCTGTTACTTATACCACACAATGCTAAACTAAGTCTTTCATCAAATGTCTTTAAATCAACCTTCACATTTCCACCGCTTTCAAGTGAAAGCAATGCAAATTTTTTGAGAAGATTTGAATTTGCATTACCATTTGTTTCTATGCAAACTCTTAATATTCTTTTATTTGCCCTTTCTAATGCAATCCTTGAAGTTTCTATTGCATGCATTAACTGTGTCCCTGGGTCACCACCAAAGTAACATATACAACTAACCATTTCATTCACCTTAGAGGCTAATTCCTTAGAAGAAATTTGAGGGTAAAGTTTTTTAGTATTTTCTCTAAAGTGCCAGTTTTGACAGAAAAGGCAGTTGAAATTACAACTTCCATAAAAAACAGAAAGATTGTAAAACCCATATTCTGGGCCATTTTTTACAGCAAATTTTGGATAGCCAGAACCAGTTCCACCAGGACATAAATGTGAGGCAACACAGTTTGTTATATGCGCATCATAATACCATTCACAAATTCCATTTTTTGGAGTTCCACCAATTCTTATTAATTTATTTTCTCTGTTTTCTACAAGACCACAAAAACCCCTCATCCCAACAGCAATCCTACAATTATTTCCACATCCCCTACACTCAATTCCATTTTTTTCTTTTGGTATGTTTTTCGTCAATCCAAACAATTCTCTAGATTTTTCATGAGCTTTTAAAAATAACTCTAATGACTCTTTGCTGTTTATAATACAATCTGAACAAACCCTTAGAAAAGAGGATACTAATTCGGATTCCTTTCCACAAATTTTACAAATACCCATAATATTAAAATATTAAGAGATATTTTCAAGTTCAGCCCTTAGTTGATCTACTTCGTTTTTAAGGTTAGATATTACGCTTTCTAAACCTTCTGTGCCATGTGTCTCTATTGTAGATTCTTCCTTGAATTCTTTCGGTCTTAGAAATTCAGAATCTAATGCAATAAGTTTTTTTTCAAGCTTTTCTACAGCATTTCCAACAACTTCAAAGCTTTCTTTCCTTACTCTGTCAACTTCGTTCAAAAGAGAAATTAAAGTTCTAATCGTAGAGATTGTTGTTTTTATTTCAGCTAGCATATCGAGTATTTGTTTGTATCTTTCAAGTTTTACGAAAAGTGGAGCAAATGTAGGTTTTTCTAGTTTCATTCCCTCTTCTTGTATCTTCTGTTTTAAATTTTCTTCAGGAGGTTTAACTTCTTCAGATTGGAAGATTTCTTTTTGCTCTTTTTCATCAAAAACTAAATTTTTAACTTCCCACTCAGTTGTTCTTCCCTTTTCAACATCTTTTTTTCTACCGAAAATTGGCATTCCAATCTAAAATATTTTCTGCTTGCTGTTAATATAAGCTTTGGTATTTTACGACACTTAAAAAAGAAATGCGGCTGGCGGGATTTGAACCCGCGTTTGTAGAGTTAAACTCTACCGCTCTACCCGTGCAGGTGGCAGGGTAGAATCTTAGACCATTCCAGTCTACTATGACTGGACTACAGCCGCTTAGTATTTGAATATGTAACCAAAACCCCTAGTTGCTGTTTCTTCCTCTTCCCTAATTTTATTTATTATATCATCTTTTTCTTTATCTTTTATTTCCTTTGCTAGACCCTTTACAAGCCCCAAAACTTTTTTACATTGTTCTTCTGTACCAGAAATGTAGCAAAAATATCCTTCCCTTCCTGTGAGTATTTTTGCATCTTTAAAAATTAGGCTTGCTCTAGATACTACATCGTCTCCTAGCAATATTTCTCTCAACCTTTGATAATTTTTTGTTTCTACAAATATTACTATATCCATCCTATCAGAGCCCCAGGCGAGATTCGAACTCGCGACCTACTGTTATCTTGAATTTACGAGATTCAACTAACTCAGTTGCTCTACCAGCTGAGCTACTGGGGCATCTATAATACTTTATCAAACAATATATTAATTATTTGGTGGTTTTATGCAAGAGGCAATGCTTTGGCACAAAGAAAGGAACGGAGTAAGATGTGATTTATGCGCAAGGAATTGTTTTATACCAAAGGATAAAAGGGGATTTTGTAATGTTAGGATAAATAAAAACAATAAGCTTTATTCCCTTAACTATGGGAAATTATGCTCTGTTAACATAGACCCAATAGAGAAAAAACCACTCTTTCATTTTTATCCTGGAAGCAATGCACTTTCTATATCTTCTCCTGGATGCAATTTTAGATGTTTATTTTGCTGTAACTGGAATATAAGTCAAAGCATTGATGTTACAAAAGAAGAAATTGAGGGAGAGGAATATTCTCCAGAGGATATAGTTGAAATTGCAGAAAAAAACAACTGTAAAATAATAAGCTACACATATACAGAGCCAACAGTCTTCTTTGAGTTTGCATATAGAACAGCAAAACTTGCTCATAGAAGCAATATTCTTAACACATTTGTAACCAATGGATATATAAGTAAAGAAGCAGTTAAAAAGATAGCAAAATATCTTGATGCAGCAACTGTTGATTTTAAAGCTTCTGCAGATCCAGAATTTTATAAGAAATTTATGTCTGTTCCTAGCGTAGAGCCAATATTTGATTGTTTGAAGCAGATGAAAAAACAGAGGATATTTATTGAAATAACAAACCTTATAATCCCAAAGTTTGGTGATAGCATAGATTTATGCACAAAACTTGCCCAGTGGATAAGTAGCGAACTAAACCCAGACATACCTTTCCATATCATACAATTTTTCCCAAGTTATCAGTTGTTAGAATTGCCACCAACGCCAATATCTACATTAGAAAAATGTATAGAAGAATCAAGAAAAACAGGGTTAAGATACGTTTACATAGGAAATGTTCCTGGTCATCCGGATGAAAATACATATTGCTACAATTGTAGAGAACTTTTAATAAAGAGGCATGGTTTTGCTGTAGAGAAGAAAAACTTGGTTGGGGATAGATGCCCAACATGTGGCTTAAAGATAAATGTTTTGGTATAGATAAAGAATAAATTAAATATCTACCCTTTTATAATTGTGAAGAAGATTATAACAATTTTGCTTTCAATATTATTTTTAGCTCAGCCAGCTCTTTCTCAAATTCAATATTATGGTATCGATATTATTCTAAACGTTAACGGAAAGAGCCAAACAAAACTTACGATTACATATCTTAACCAAGAAAAAAAGTTTAATTTAATAATTCTTGGAAAGATAGAAAATTTTAAGTCGCTAAATCCAAATATTGCTGTTTGTAATGCTTCTATTGGTGGTTTTAGTTTTATTAGCTGTGATTTAAATTTAACTGAAAAAAGAACATTTGAGATAAATTTTGAAACTTTTGATTTTGTTAAGCCCACCCAAGATAAATTTTTATTTGTAGCAGACTTAACACCAAACAAAGACGTATCTTCAGTTTTTACTTCTGTTAAATTGCCGGAAGGAATGGCTTTAGTTAAGGAAGGCATGGAAGGAAAAATCTCTTTTCCAGAGAATATAACAATAGTTAGCGACGGAAGACATCACATAATTACTTGGTATCTATCAAACATAACTAAAGACAAGTCTCTAAAATTCCAATTTTTTTATGAATTTATCCAAAGACAGCCTTTATTACAGTTTAGAATAAGAGACATTATTATATTCGGAATTGTAACAGCAACAGCACTATGGCTGATTTATTATAATTATTTTAGAAAGGAAAAGAAAGTACTGCTTTCTGTATTAGATGAATTTGAAAGGAATGTTATAAATGTGATAGCTTCTCACGGCGGTACTGTAAATCAAAAGAAAGTTGTTCAGGAAACTAATTTATCAAAAGCGAAGGTTAGTAGAGTAGTTAAGAGTTTGGCTGAAAGGGGTCTGATAGAGGTTGAAAGATTAGGAAGGACGAACAAGCTAAAACTAAAGAAAAAACTCGGAATCTAACTCCTTATTATTAATGATGCACCAAAAATAATTAATAAAATTCCAAACCATCTTATTGGTGTAATAGATTCAGCAAAATAATGTTTTGCAAGAAATGCTGTTACTATGTAGCCCAATGCTATCAAAGGATAAACAAAACTTAATTCTGCTTTTGATAATATAACGAACCATAATAATGTTGAGATGAAATATAATGTTATGCCTATAAAAACATGTCTTTCGAGCATTGTATATAAAACCTTTTTTGTTAAAAGCTCTTTTAGTTCTATCCCACCAGTTTTTGATAGCCCCATCTTCATATAAACTTGTCCAAAACTTCCTAAAATCACACAAACAAATACAAGAAAAACAACATCTATCATTTTTCTCCCTATTTTCATTAATTTATTTTATTATTTTCAAAATAAATTATTTTACTTTTTTAAAAAAGGAAAAATAACACTTTTTTAATAAAAAAAACAATTTTTTTAACTCCAGAAACAATTATAAGCTTTTTTTTTGGATTTTTTAAAATTTTTCGGGTTTAATTGAAACTGTTTCTGAAAAATTAAAAAAGTTTCAGATAATTTTTATATACTATATAAATATAATTCTATTTCAAGAAAAACCCGAGTTAGTTCACTATGGAATATAAGATGAGATAGTGAAAAAAATTTAAAAAGAGGATAAAAATGAAAGAAAGAATTGTTGCGGGATTTTTGGCTGCATTGATGCTGTCTATGCCAGCGTGTTTAGCAGCAACAGCCTTTAAGGACTATCCAGCATTTTTAGGAGTAGACGGCGCTTTGGACGCATATGTAGTAGTAGGAGCGAATGCAGCAACATCAGATGTAGTAGGAGCAATTGATTTGGCTTTGAGGTTGGCTGAGCTATCCTACACAGAAAAAACAGTTCCTGGTGTAGCGGCAGCAATAACCGGAATTGAAAAGAAGACTGTCCCACTCTACACATATGGACAGAACGACCTTGGAGTATTTCCAGCCTACATAAGAACAATCCACTACTCAGGATTGAAAGATTCTGTATTCAGTTGGAAAGGAAATGACTATGATTTCTATGAGCAAGTTGACCTAGGGACAATATACATGAGTCACGACTTTGCTACAGACAAAATAAACGGAACAGAGAAGCTTGTTGTTCCACCAGCAGAGATAGTTTACGAGTTTGTTTTCGATAAAGATTTGAACATAACGGCAACAACAGGAAAGGGTTCGTTAACTAATCCAGAGTATGCATATCCAATAAAGATTGAGTTGCTTGGTAAGCAATTCATAATAGTTGGTGTAGGAGATGAATCTGTAAAGATGCTTGCCGGTTCTGTCGGCACAGCAACACCAACAGTACCAGTTGTTTACGACAAGTATTCTGTATATTCCGATGTAGGAGGAGCTGACTGGGCAAGAGTAATAGTCAAAGACGAAGCAGAAAATACAGTTGCAATTAAGCTTGTAAAAGAGGGAGAGTCTGTTGAGATTCCAGAAGTAAAACTAACAATAAAACTAACTGATGTTATGGTATTGCAAGACGGAACAGTTGTTGGTGCAGATCTTGTTGTAGGCCCAACAGGACAAGTAGAAAAAGTATACACAACAAGTTGTGATATTACATCAACAGGAACAGAGGATAAGAAATTCCCAGGAGAGACTGAATGGTGCATACAAGTTGCTTCTGGTAGTTTTGACAAAAGCGGAGCAATAGAGAAGGGAGAAAAAATACAAGTTGTTTATAAACCAACAGACACAAAGTACTTTGTTGCAGGGGATAAAATACCATTACCAAACAACTATGGAGAGATTGGATTCATAGGATTCAGTACAGATAAGTTTGTAGAAATAAAAGTAGAGCCATTCTCAGAAAAGACAGTTTACGACCTTTCTAATCCAACCAAGTCGCTTGGAACTTGGAGCGGGTTTGAGATTGCAGCAGATGTAGGAGGATCGATACTTGATGATGATGGTACAGGATACACAAAAGCATACTTTATCTTCAACAAGAGCCATGTAGGAGCAGCGTTTTATGACTCAGTTAAACAAAAAATATTACTTGAGATAGATAGTGCACACCAAGCGAAGTTAATTGGTACAACAGGAGACTTTGAGTTCACTTTCAACATAAGTTATAGTGGAGCAACGCCAACATTAGAACAACATCTCTTATACATTAAAGTAAATGCAAGCAAACCAAATATAATTGAAAACTTTGAGTTGATAGATGCTAATTACAATACAGTAGTTGTTATGGACTATAGAAACAAAACCCTATGGACTTCAACATCACTTCCAACATTCCAGCTCTATGACAGTACAAGTGCACAAGATGATGATGTTTTAGCAGCAACAAGTGGTGATAATACAGCAAACGATAAAATAGGTAAGGCAAGTCAGGATGTTGTGACAGACAGTGGAGCAATAGTGGTATCACCAGCATCCCATTCAGGAAGTCAAAGGGTTGTAGTTAAAGTTCCAGCAGAGAAGGTATATGTTCATGCATACGTTGGAAAGAGAGGAGAAGTTACAACAGCAGAGCAAAAATACAAGGTGATGAAAGGAATCACAACACCTGTTGCAGTTCTTGACACAGAAGTAACTTCTGTGCACAAGGCAAAGAACTTGGTAACAGTAGGAGGGCCATGTATAAATAGGATAACAGCAGAGGCATTGGGTCTAACTTATCCGGCCTGTGGTGTAGCTTCAACCATACCAGAGAATGCTGCATTGATACAAATTGTAGATGATGCATTTACTACAGGTAAGAAAGTTGTCGTTGTAGCAGGTTGGGAAGCCAGCAATACAAGAACAGCCTGCGCAGTATTGCAACAATATGAAACTTTGCTTGCAGGAAGAACAGAATCAAAACTAAAAGTAACATCAGCCACTTCCGCAGGGATTGTACCAATATAATTAATATACGTTGATGCAGCCTAGAAAAACTTTGCTTACTTTTTCTTTTTATTTTTGTGAAAAATAATCTAATTCTATGGATTATAATAAAGGAATAAAAATTAAAATTACAAAAAATAGAGTTTTGTTTCTTTTAGCATTAATTCTAATATTTTTTATACTCTATTTTTACTTAATTCATTCTAGACCAATTTATGAAGTATATTTTGATGGTACACTACTAGTATTCAGAGAAAACCTTAAAGAAGCGAGTAAAATAAAAACACATCCAAGCGAAAATTTAATTTATTCTACAATATGGAATTCAGAAGTAAAAAATATTACAATTGCGTTCATCAATACTTCTGATATTTCTTATGTTGGGATTCAGGCATTTGAGATAGCTTTCAAGTTGAGAATTTTTATGCTTAAAAACAACCTATCGATAGGAATTAATTCTAAGGAAATAGAAGATTTTAACATCATAACAACAAAAGAAAATCCATATATAATATTAGTTCCACCATCAATTTCAAAAGATACCGCTGTAATGGCTGAAAAAAATTTGATATTTATAAAGGCAAAAAATTACAAGGATTTTGACTTAGCTACAATAAAGTTTTTGATGATAGCATTAAATATAAAGATTTAGCTCAGCAAACTTTCTATTATTTTTTTCAAATCTTCCTTTTTTTGTAAACCCTCAAGTTTAATTTTCTCGTCTATTAAAATTGTAGGAGAGGTTGTTATGTTGAAACTATTTGCAATTGCTTCAATGGAAGTGATATTCATATCCAAAGGCAATGGTATAAGCAGTATTTTGTTTCCATATTCTTCCTTTATTTGAGCCAAAACAAGACTTTGTACTTTTTGGTTTTCTTTTGTAACCAAGTCTGCAAACTGAGAATAAAAATAAACCACATTCACGTAGCTTGCATTACACTTTTCTTTTAAATAAACGGAATTAAACCAAAACTGAAGCTTAAGCAATACATACTTCTTCTTTTCAATCATAAGTTCAGGATAAAACTTATTAACTCTCTCATATTCCTCAATCATTTTCCCTAGACCATAGTATACCTTATCACTGAACTCCAAATTCTGTTTTATAGCAAGCTCACAGTTTTGCAATTTAAAGGTTTGGTAGTAAATGTTTTGTAGTTTTGAATCTTCCCATGCAATAAAAATTTCTTCCAACTTCCATCTCAATTCCTCTATTCTAAGCTGATCAAGCCAAATTCCAAAAAACATTCCAACTAAGAAAACGATTAGGGTTAAAATACCTGCTTTTAAGAAAACATCACCATTCATATTTTTGCCTCAATATTTTTACTAAGGATATAAGTATAATAAACGGAAATACGGAAAGATAAAACACAAGATAACATAAAAGGTTGAAGAAATTTTTAAATCCCATAATTTTTAGTTTCAAACTTCTCAGACAAATATAAACATAAAAAATTGATAGGAAGAAGATGGTAAGCCCCATGATTGTAAAAATGTTTGGTAAAAATATTAATTCTATGGTAGGCATAGAGGCACCAACAGAGTAGCTTTTATAAAAAAATATTATGTTTTTTATGATCCAATCAAAGTAGACATAAGAATAAATTGCTAGAGCAAGTAGAGATAGAATAAAACCAAGCATAAAAAATGGACAAATGAACAATCCAAGAGAACCATAAATCCTTTTGAAAAAAGTATCTTTATATTTAAACAATGTCTGGAACCCACCAATAGTCCATCTAACCCTTTGTCTGAACCATTTTTTTAAATCTTTTGGAACGATTGTATAAGTTTCTGTAGAAAGGACCATTTTTGCCTCATATCCGGCTCTTCTTATTCTCCATGTCATCTCTATATCTTCTGTTAAATTTTTTCTATCAAATCCACCAAGTTTAATTAACAAATTTTTTCTGTATAAGCTTAAAGTTCCTGGAGTGACATAAACAGAATCTATAAAATCTAGAAGCTTTCTGTTCCATGCTATCATCGCATACTCCAGCTCTTGCATTTTTTCTAAGAAGCTTTTTGGATTTTTTACTAAGGCAGTAACAGTAACTGCACCAATTTTTGGATCTTCAAAGAAACCAACAGTTTTTTTAAGACAATCTTTTTTTGGAAAAGAATCGGCATCAACGCATGCTACTATCTCGCCTCTTGCATACTTCAGACCAGAATTTAAACTATCCGCCTTTCCAGTTTTTTTCTTGTCTATAACTTTAACCTTACACTTCTTTGCTATTTCAGAAGTTCTGTCGGTAGAACCATCGTTTACGACTATTATTTCATAATTTGGATAATCCACTTTTTTCAAATTCTCCAGCATTTTTTTTATAATTCTTTCCTCGTTATGGGCAGCCACAATAAAACTAACAAATGGAAATTTTTTAGTAGTTCTGTATCCTTCCATCTCTTCCTTTTTTTCAAAAAAAATTAGAAGGAAAAGAAAGGTAAAATAAATAGAAAAGAATGCAAAGATTAAATACAAAACGTCTATTACACTAAACATCTTATCAACTTAAAGTAATTTTAATTTTCCAGTTATCTTATCTATTTTTTCTTCCTCTATTGGACCAATTCCCAGACAAGTTATTGTACCAGCCTTTAACCTAGTTAGACCAGCATCTTTTACTAAAAAACAAGGAATTTTCTCTTTTTTAATCATTTTCTCTATTTTTTTTAATTCTTTCAGATTCTCTACTCTCAGGACAACCTTTTTTGCCCCCTCTAATTCCCATTTTTCTATTATTTTTCTTCCCACTTTTTTTAAGCTTCCTAAAGAGGCGTGGGCAGAATGTGCAGCTGTCTTTCCTATCCCAATTTTTTTAACTATATCGTTCCTAAAAATTATAACTTGCTTATACATTTATGCCCAACTCCAGAGGTATGGCAACGTAAAATACCCAGCATAGGCTATTATCAAGCACTTACTAACTTTTCCTATAGATGTTGCTAAAATAAATTTTTTAATGTCATATTTTCCAACTCCACTCAAAACCCCCACAAAATCGAATGGAAATGGAAGAAAGGCAGCTATCACTATAACTAAAAAACCATAGGAATTAAAAAGGGCTTTGAATAATTTCTCAATTTTCCTCCACCTCTTTTTCACTTTTTTTTCTTCCATTAAAGACCTGCTACCAGCCCCAACCAAGTATCCTGTTAATTCTCCAAACCCGGAACCAAGACCAGAAACAATACCAACAAGTATTGGGTTTAGACCCATACCAGAAGCAAAAAAAATTATCAAATAAATAGGAAAAGGTATTAGTATGGTCGAAGTTCCTATGAAGCTAAGGATGAATATGGCAGCATAGGAAAATTGATAAATAAACGACGAAGACCATAAAACAAAATTTTCCCAGACCACAAAAATAATTTATCTTCTTACACATATATGTTTTGGATGAAAGATAAAATTTTCATCGCACTCTTAATAACAATAATGTTTTCTGGATGTGCAGAAAAAGGAGGTGAAGTTTTGACGAAGCTAAACGGTAAGAATGTACTTTTTATAGTTGCGCAACAAAACTTTAGGGACGAGGAACTTTCAAAACCAAAGCAGATACTGGAAAAGGAGGGGGCAAAAGTTAAAGTTGCAAGTATAACAAGAGAACAGGCCATTGGAATGTTGGGAATGAAAATAATTCCAGAGCTTGCTGTTAGGGACGCTAACCCAAATGAGTTTGATGCACTAGTTATAGTTGGTGGAAGTGGAAGTCCAAAACTTGCAGAATATCCAGAGGTTATTAACATATTAAAAAAATTTAAGGAACAAGAAAAACCAATTGCAGCAATTTGTCTTGCCCCATACGTTTTAGCAAAAGCAGGAATTCTAGAAGGCAAGAATGTTACACTATATCCAGCAGATTTTGCAATAGCAGAGATAAGAAGAGCAAAAGCAAACTATGTTGAAAAGCCAGTTGTTGTTGACGGCAGAATAATTACAGCAGACGGACCACAAAGTGCTGAAATGTTTGGAAATGAGATAGTAAACATATTAAGCAAGTAAGTAGAAGTATAAATTGTGAGAGTAATAGTGGTGTTGGCAGAGGGGTTTGAGGAAATAGAAGCTATTACTGTAGTTGATGTGCTTAGAAGAGCAGGAATAGAAGTTGACATGGTTGGAATAGTTGGTACTATGGTTAGTGGTTCGCATGGGATAAGAGTGATGGCAGATAAGAGGTTTGGAGAAATAAAAACAGAAGGGTATGACGGTATAATTTTACCAGGAGGAGACCCAGGATATAAAAATCTTGCAAAAACAAGTAAAATATTGGAGATTATAAAGAAAATGTATTCGGAAGGTAAAATTGTAGCAGCAATTTGTGCTGCCCCATACGTTTTAGCAAAAGCAGGAATTCTAGAAGGCAAAAAAGCAACTATATATCCTGGTATGGAGTCAGAACTTCAGTATCCAAGAGGAGAAAAAGTTGTTGTTGACGGCAATGTAATTACCTCACAGGGGCCAGGAACTGCAATGGAATTCGCTTTGGCTATAGTTGAAAAACTTGTTGGAAAAGAAAAGGCATATTTGCTTAGAAGACAACTTATTCTTTAAAAAATAAATATTTAAATAGAAAATCAAATTTAATGAAAAGTAAGAAAATGAGGAAAATGAAAATATCAAAAAGAATAAAAAACATAAAAGACAGAGTAATTGAAATATTTAGCCCACCAACTATAATATTAACGGGTGTAATATTTAGAGTGTTTTTCTCATTTGTCTCTTGGATAAAGGCAATTCTACTTACTTGGGGGGTTATAGATGGGTTTTCCTCGAACTATTTGTATAAGGAAGAAAAGTTCTTCCCCTTCCAATTCCTAAGATATTGTAGGATAGTTGCAAATTTTTCTGGTATTTTAAACCCAACAATACCAATACTATGGAACATTGGTGATGGAATCTATTCTCTGTTTTTATACAAGACAGCAAAGCCAATAGAAAATTTACCAAGATACGGAAGAATATTGAATGGAACTTTACTTATAGTTTTTTCTTAAATTTTAATTTTTAATAATATAATATAGCCCCGAAACAGCCCCGTCGAGAGGATGATTTTTGACCTCGCGGAATCTAGCGGTCAAGGATAGTATAAACCACTAAACAGGGCTTTGGTCTTCAAAGCTCTGATATAAGATGAAGAAAGAAACCCTGGGACAGGAGTTCGAATCTCCTCGGGGCTATAAAATTCTTAAATTCTAGAATCATTAGTATATTAAATGGTAGAAAAAATACTGATACTAATTTTTGCAAATCTTATTCCAACCAGTGAACAGATTGGGGCAATTCCTCTTGGACTAGCGCTTGGTCTGAGTCCAGAAGTAACTTTCTTTGTTTCTATAAGTGTAAATTCTTTGCTGTTCTTCCCTCTGTTTTTTTGCTTAAATTTTTTTTATGAGAAATTTTTTTCTAGGATAAAACCCTTTAATGACTATTTGAAAAAATTGAGGAAGAGGGGGGAACCTTATGTGAAAAAATATGGTGTGATTGGAGTTACAATGTTCATAGCTATTCCATCCCCGTTAACTGGAACATATACAGGCACGATGCTTAGTTGGCTACTGGATTTAAATTGGAAAAAATCGTTCCTTGCCATATTTTTGGGTTCTCTAATAGGAGGAGCTATAATACTCTTATCTTCTCTCGGAATTTTAAACATAATAAAATTCATTATTAAGTAGTTTTCAAATTATATTGAGAAGCATGGAATTTTTGGGGCTTGATGCATCACTCAAATTTATTAAAAGCTATGGTATTCCAATAGTAGAATATAAGCTTGCGAAAAACAGAAAAGAAGTAGTAGAATTTGCAAATAAAATAGGATATCCTGTTGTTCTTAAACTGGATTCAAAGGACATTGCCCACAAAACGGATGTGGGAGGGGTTTTCCCTAACCTGAAATCAAATTATGAGGTTGAAAAATCTTTCCTAAAAATAATTTCAAACATAAAATCAAGATTCCCAAATGCAACCATAAATGGTATTGTAGTGCAAAAAATGGTTGAAGATGGAATTGAGGTCATGATTGGTGGAAAGTTAGATGAACAGTTTGGACAAACAATAACATTTGGTAGCGGTGGTATTTTAGCAGAGCTTATAGAAGACATAAGCATTAGGGTTTGCCCGATAACAAAAAGCATAGCAGAAGAAATGATTAGAGAAACAAAAATTTATAGGTTACTCCAAGGATATAGAGGATTTAATTATGATGTTAAGGCAGTAGTAGAGGTGTTGTTAAAAGTTTCAAAAATGCTAGAGAAAAATTATGGAATAAAGGAGATAGACATTAATCCTCTGTTTGTTCTTAGAAAAAATGCATTTGCAGCAGATGTGAGGGTTGTTGTTGATTGAAATGATTTTGGAATTTATTGCAATCTTTTTATTGATTCTTGTGCTTTATCTTTGGATTAAAAATAAAGAATGGGAGCTTAAATTTGAGAGAAGGATAGAAGATTTTTTAAGAAAAGAAGAGGACAGAATAAGGGAAGATGCGATTAAAAGAAGTGCAAGAGCGCTTTCAGGAAGAGTTTTAGAAAAACTTGTGCCGTTTCTAAAAAATTTCAATTATAATCCACACGACATCAGATGGATTGGAGACCCGATAGATTTAGTGATTTTTGATGGGTATTCTGAAAAGGAATTTAAACAAATTGTTTTTTGTGAGGTAAAGTCAGGAGAATCTAAATTAAATGAATCTCAGAAGGAGATAAAAAAATTGATAGAAAGCAAAAAAATAAAATGGGAAGAGTTTAGAATATAAAAGGATTATTTCTTCTTCTTCCTCTTCACTTTTTCCACCTCTTTATTATTTCTATATATAAATTATCATATGTAGTATAAATATCTTTAACAAACTTTCAAAAAAATTAAAGAGCAAAGAAAGATTAAATAATTTTGCTAATGTATATGTTGTCCTTATTTTTAATTATTCTTACCCAAACTTCATCTCCAACCTCAGCTTTACAGTTAGTTACTGTTATACATCTATTTCTTGCTACCCCAATCTTCTCTTCTCTCATCCAACCAGGAATGGTTATTTTAACCTTTACTTTTTCGCCCTTTCTTAAAACATTTGGAACGGGGCTTCTCTTCTCAATTCCAAAGTCCTTTGCAGTTATTCTAAGTTTTACATTGAACTCCTTTTCCCATTCTTCCAACTTTCTGTAGAATTTCCACCAAGAAATTGGTTTTATTCCTTCTGGCTTTCTTCCGTACTTATGTGATTCATATTTTTGAATTCCAAGTGATGCTCCAATCTCTTTTGCAAAACCTATTATTTTTGGTATTTCAATATCGTTTATTCCAGGAACCCAGACAGGTGCTATTAGTAAATCTATACCAATTTTCTTAATATATCTTGCAATTTCTAGTATACGAGAAACATCATAACTATCACTCCCAACAAGTTTTTTGGTAATCAAAGGGTCAATTGCATCTAAAGAGAGATTTATTCTCGTAAGTCCCACTTCCTCTAATTCTTCTATTTTTCCTTCTTCTAAAAGCAATGATTTTGTTTCCATAGAAACAACGTCCACACCTCTTATTTCTTTCAATCCTTGAACAAGTTCTATTATTTGTTTATATGCTGTCGGCTCTCCAAAATCAATGTGCATTTGTAAATTTTTGTTTCCTTTAAATTTTGCAATTTCTTTTCCAACCTCTACCATATATTCCCAATCTACAAAGTATTCAGTAACCCTTGTTTTAGATTTTGGTCCTAAGTCTGTTGAACAGAAAATACAATTAAGAGGGCAAATACTGGTTGGTCTTACTTGTAGAAGATTTGTTCCCCTATCCACAAAACCAAAACATATTGCTCCAATTAAAGGAACTTCTGCGTCTTTTGGAATTTTCACTATCATGCTAATCTATTTAAATATTTTTCCAGTATTTTCTGACCACAGCAAAAGGTCCAATTCATCCATCGGGATTTTTATTTTTTTCGAAAAAACTTCCATTTTTCTTTCTATTTTCAAGTACTTTTTCTTGGTTAAACTTTTTGGTATTTCTTCTATAATTCCAATAGATTTTAAGCTTTTAAGAATATGCCTATCTAATATTGCCATGTCTTTACCTAAACCTATGTTTCTTAAAAAATGGCTTGCTTCCTTGTAGCCAATACCAAAAACATTCTCTACTAACCATTCTCTTATTTTTTTCGCGTCGCCAATCTCTTTTATCCTTTCCTTTATCCTTATTTTTCCTCCCCTCTCAAATAACTCCCTACTCTTAACTATATATTCTGCCTTCTTTCTTGGAAACCTTATGCCAGAAAGATACGAAGCTATTTCCTCCTTATTTCCATTGAAAAGAATACCATTTTTTTCTATTTTTTTGATCCTTTCGTCGCATATTTCTGCTTTTGATTGTGGTGTACATATACAAAATGCAAGTTCAGAAAAAATTTTTTTATTACTTTTGTAAAAATTTTTTCTAAATTCCTTTATCCTTTCCCTTATCTTCCGTTTTTTTAATTTATAAGATTCTATTAGTCTCGATAAATCAGTGCTTGTTAAAAAACTGGTAGATAGCCGAGACCAATCAAAGCAACAAGAACTACAACAACAACTATTACCCAAAACCACCATTTTTTCAATATATCCATAATATTCCACCTTAAATAATTTTGTTTTTTTTAATTTAAAAACTTTAGTTAAATTACCACCTTTATTGGTGGGGAAAATAAAATAATTAGAAATACAAGCTTCTTTCTTATGAAAAAATTGTTTTTATTTTTACCATTTTTTATTTTAATTCTTTTGTTAATTTTAATTTCATTTAAAAATGAGAGTAGGGAAAGAGCTACAATAGCTAGAGTAATAGACGGCGATACGGTTGAGCTTGCAAATGGGAAAAAAATTAGGCTTTTGGGAATTGACGCACCAGAAGAAGGGCATTACTATTTTAAAGAGTCCAAAGAAAAACTTAAAGGGCTTGTGGAAGGAAAGACGGCTTTCCTTGAAAAAGATATTTCAAATACGGATAAAAGTGGGAGACTTTTAAGATATTTGTTTGTTGATGATGTTTTTGTGAATCTAGAGATGATAAGAGGGGGATATGCAAATGTATACATAATCCCCCCTAATACGAAATATGAGAAAGATATGATTAAAGCAGAAGAAGATGCGAGAAAAAGAGAAATTGGTATTTGGAAGAGGTCTAATAAAACATATGCTGCATGTATAAAAATCTTAAAATTTAATTATGATGCAAAAGGTGAAGACAGTAAAAATTTAAACGATGAATATGTAACTTTTGAAAACATTTGTAGTTTTCCAATAAACTTTGAGGGTTGGACAATTAGGGACAGAAGTTTCAACTACTATAAGTTTCCAAAATTTATCCTAAATCCAAAATCAAATTTTACGCTTTATTCTGGATCCGGAAAAGACTCGAATTTAGAATTATATTGGAATAGTAAGTTTTCAATATGGAATAATGAGGGGGATTCTTTATATCTAAGAGACAAAGAAGGTGATTTAATCCTAATAAAAACCTATTGATTTTTTTTTGTATTCAACCTTGGTTTTATCGTTCCAAACTGAAGTTCAGAAGAACATTTAGAACACACTGGTACACCTTTTTTAATTGTTATCTCCTCTAGCTTTAACCTTCCATGTTTTGGGCATATACATTTTGCTTTGATTTCACCCACCTTCGTATCCGGGCAATTTTATTGATATTAAGTTTGCTATACTTTCTATAAGTTTTGGCTCTACAATTATTATATCGCTTGCCGTTACTATTCCAACCAGTTTCCCATTCTTTACTACAGGAAGTTTTTTAATTCTGTTTTTTGTCATAAGTTCAACGGCATCATCAATGCTGTTATCTGGTTCAATTGTTATCACATTTTTTGTCATTATGTCTTTTGCCATAGTTTTATCGGGGTTCATGCCATTTGCAATAGAATTCAAAATATCTCTCTCGGTCACTACTCCAACTGTTTTTCCTTTCTCAACTATAACCAAGCATCCTATATGAAATTTCGACATTACTTGAGACATTTCTCTTATATTTATCTCTGGTTTTGCGACTATTACATTTCTCTTCATCACATCTTTTACTAGTATCATCATTAATTATTTGTCAAAAGAATTAAAAGAATTTTAACCTATATAAGTAGGCATGCTTTTTTCTTCCTCTTTCCTAATCTTTTTCTGTCTTTCTTCAAATTTTTCGTAGTATTGTTTTACTTCTTCTGTTATGCTTGGAGAAATTTTATTTAACGCTTCTTCAAAATGTTTTTTCTTTACCTCTTTTGCCTTAATGTTTTCCCTTATTGCGTTCATCGCGGCTTCTCTGCATAAAGCTTCTATATCAGCACCAGAAAATCCTTCTGTCTTTTTTGCAAATTCTTTTATGTCAACATCCTTAGCTAATGGCATTTTTTTAGTATGAATTTTAAATATTTCAACCCTTGTATTTTCGTCTGGTGCCGGAACCAAAACAAACCTATCAATTCTTCCGGGTCTTAAAAGTGCTGGGTCTATTAGGTCTGGCCTGTTTGTTGCAGCAATTACTATAACATTTTTCATCTCTTCTATTCCAGACATTTCTGTTAAAAGCTGAGATACTATTCTCTCTGTAGCTTCATGTAAGCCAAATCCCCTCCTTGGTGCTAAAGCATCAATCTCATCAAAAAATATTATTGCGGGAGAAACCTGTTTTGCTCTTTTGAACAATTCTCTTATTCTTTGCTCAGATTCCCCAAACCACTTGCTTAAAAGTTCTGGGCCTTTTACTGAAATGAAATTAGCTCCACTCTCATTAGCCACAGCCTTTACAAGCAAAGTTTTACCGCATCCTGGTGGTCCATATAGCAAAATTCCTTTTGGAGGTTCTATCCCCAACCTCTCAAAAGTTTCTGGCATTTTTAAAGGCCATTCAACCATTTCCTTTAAACTTTGTTTAACTTTTTCAAGCCCACCTATATCATCCCATCTAACCTTTGGAACCTCAACCAAAACTTCTCGCATCGCGCTTGGCTCAACTATCCTCAAAGCGTTTTCAAAATCCTCCTTCTTAACAACAAGTTTCTCCATTATTTCTTTTGGAAGTTCTTCTTCTTCTTTCCACTTTATTTCTGGTAAAACTCTTCTCAACGCTGACATTGCTGCCTCTTTGCAAAGCCCAGCCAAATCAGCCCCGACATAACCATAAGTTATGTCAGCAAGCCAGTTTAAATCAACATCTTTATCTAGTGGCATGTTTCTTGTATGAATTTTAAGAATTTCTAGTCTTCCTTCCCTATTTGGTACAGGAAACTCTATTTCTCTATCAAACCTACCAACTCTTCTCAACGCTGGGTCTATGGCGTTTGGCCTGTTTGTTGCAGCAATTACTATAACTTTACCTCTTGATTTAAGTCCGTCCATTAATGCTAAAAGTTGAGCGACAGTTCTCTTTTCTACTTCTCCTACAACCTCCTCTCTTTTCGGAGCTATTGCATCAATCTCATCAATAAAAATTATGCTTGGAGCATTCTTTTCAGCGTCTTCAAAAATTTTTCTTAAGTTTTCTTCTGTTTGTCCGTACCATTTGCTAAAAATTTCTGGTCCAGATACGGAGATGAAATTAGCTCCACTCTCATTAGCCACAGCCTTTGCTAAAAGCGTTTTACCTGTTCCTGGTGGTCCATATAGCAATACACCCTTTGGAGGTTCTATCCCCAACCTCTCAAAAAGTTCTGGATGCCTTAGAGGAAGTTCGATCATTTCTCTAACTTTGTGTATTATTTCTTTTATTCCGCCTATGTCTTCATAAGTTACTGTTGGTATTGCCCTCTCTTCAAGTCTTTCCGGCGCTTCTGGCAGTATTTCTAGTTCAGTTATATCACCAACCCTAACTATACCAGAAGGATCCGTTGAAGTTACTATAAACCTTGTTTCACCAGGAAATGGTGTGAAAAAGAAGTCTTCAAACTCGAATCCAAAGAACTCTTCAAAAATGTTTCCTCTTGGAGGTTTTCTTTTTATAACAGGTGAAGGAATAATTATATCTCCTTTAGTTAATGGTCTCATGTATATGTTTTGCTTTACCAAGTTCGGGCTCATATGGACTATTATTCCCTTTTCAGCAGGTGCGATTGAAACCTTTCTCGCTTCTTTTATATCTGCCTTTCTTACTTTTACGTACTCTCCAACACCAGATCCACAATTCCTCCTTGTTATACCATCCATTCTTATTATATTAAGACCAACATCAGCAGGATACGCTCTTGCAGCTATTGCTCCTGTTTTTCTTCCTCCCTCTATTTCAACAACATCTCCTTCTTTAATTCCAAGTTTTTGCATAATAGTAGAATCAATTCTAACTATACCCCTTCCAGCCTCTTCCCTTGCTGTAAGTTCACCAACCCTTAGCCTGATTTCCTTTTCTTCTGTCAAAGCATCACCTCAAAAAATATCCTCCTCTAATAATATTTTAAAAACCTTCCACATAACTTTTCCCTCCCATTCTTTTATAAAATTTTCTATTTTATCGAATTCATCTTCTGGAACTATAAAACTACTTTGGTCAACTCTTTTGTGCGGTATTCCATTTAACAAGCCATCTCTCCGATAAACATAAACTTTTTCTTTTGGTTTTGTTCTTCCTACAAAAATTTCCCTTCTTATCATTTGTTTCCACCCATAAAGCTCTCTGAAAAATTTGTTTCTCTCGTAGTAGCTTTCGAACTTTTCTGAGTTAATACTGAAAGCTATGAGTACAGCCTTTTTTTTCATCATTTTAGATTATTTAAACACTAAAATATTTAAAACTTTCTTTTTTTTGTTTTTGTCACACAAAATAATTTTGGACAAAATTTAAATGAAAATCTAAATTTTCTGCAATGATTTTTAGACAGGACTTAAAGAAGCTCTAAACCCAATGAAATTTTTTAACCTTTCCATTATCTTAGAGAAAGAGTTATCTTGCTTATACTGTTCACCAACAAGCCTTGCAGCAAATTTTATAATTTCCCTGCTGGCAGGAGAATTTTTATTCAGCACGATAACAGGCATTTTAAGTGAAACCGCTTTCTTCACATTCTTATCATAAGGAATCGAAGCAAGAACAGGAAGACGAGTTAACTCTTCAACTTCTTTTGCGTTCATCTCATACCTTGCCTTATCAACAGCATTTAAAACAATTCCGATAGGTCTTAGGTTAAGTACAGATATAACCTCTTGATATTTTATTATATCTATTATAGATGGAACATATGGTGCTGTTATATATAAAACCTCATCACATGCTTTCAAACAGCCCATTGCCTCTCTTCCTAGACCCGGACTTCCGTCTAGCAGCACTATATCGTTTTTTTCTTCTAAAGGTTTTATGCTTTCTCTGAGTAGAGTTACATCTATTCCTTCTAACTCACTTACAGAGAGAGAAGAAGGCACGACTTTCATTCCTGTAAAATGTTCATATATTGCTTCTTCTATTTCTGACTCCCCTCTCAAAACTTTGTTAAGAGTTATTGGGCAATAATACATTCCCAAATATAAACCTAAATGGGAAGTTGTAATGTTACAATCAACAATTGTTACTTTTTTCTTGAAATAGTGAGAGAGAGCCGCTCCTAAATTGATCGTCAAAGTAGTTTTTCCAACCCCACCTTTACCAGAAACTATTCCAATTACTCTTGCCATGCTATTAATTAATTACTTTACTATTTACTTATTTCTTCAGCTTCGGTTTTACTTTCCTTTTCTTCTTTCTTCGGTTTAAACAAGGAAAAAATACCAAAAGAGGATTTTTTCCTTAAAAAAGGCATTCCAGTTTTCGGATTTTCAACGACTTCATAACCATATGGTAGGTTGAAAATGGCCCCTGTGGGGTCTTTCGAAAAATAATAAATTTTGGCCTTTCCTTTAACTTTCATGTGAAGCCAAAACTTTTGGCCGTTTTTCTTAGATTTGTAAATAAAAGGCCCAAAAATTCCCATGAAATATTTTTAGCATCGCTTTAATTATAATTTTCTTATTTTAAACTCATTCTATTTCTTCCCTTCCTTTTAATAGTTTTGGCCTCTTTCCCTTTATCCTTCTCAAATACAATAAAATCAAGACAATCAAAACCATTAGTAAAATTGCAAATAGAATTTGCCACCACAAAACCGCAGGAGGTCTATAAACTAAAAGAGTTAGACTTGCAAGTTGAAACGCGGCATCTTCTATAAACATTTCAGACTTTTTTAATTCCATTTTTGTATCTTCAATTTTGCCTAACCTAAAGTACTTTTTAGCATTTTCAAGACTAACTCTTGCAATCTTTAAACTTTCATTTGCAACTTTTACATCATAACCTTCAAAGAAAGCATAGTTTATTTCTTTTTGTATTTCAGATATCAAAAATTCATAATTCAAAATTTTTTCGTAAATTTCTTCTTCTTCTGAAGGCGGGATTGAAAAAACTTGAATAGAAATTTCCCCCCTTTTCTTTACCCCCTCGTCATTCATTGTTTCAAACTCAATAGGATAAACACCTTCTTCGGTTGTTGAAGGAATTTCAATTGAAATTACAAAAACAACGCTCTGGTTTGGATTTAAAATTGAAACTTGTTTTGGTGAGACAGAAACATTTAATAAAGATGAGACAGAAGTATAAAGCTTGAGATTATGCGCAGGAGCATTTCCTAAATTTTTTACAGTTACACTAATCAACTTTTTTTCTCCAATATATAGTTTAACTGAGGGAGGATATTCAAGCTCTAGCTTAGGAACCCCTGGAGGTGGAGTAGGAGGGGGGGTAGGAGGATAACTAGGGACATAAATTGGAATCACTCCAGAAGGCGGGAGATGTACATAAAAAGCTCCCCACGTTTCTATAACTTTTGTGTCATAATGGGCTTTGGATTGAATGTAATATAGGCCAACATCTGGTGGAACGAAAACACTACTAAACCCCTTTCTCATCCCAGCTTCAAGAGGTACGGAAATATCATAATAGTAAGCCAAAGGTTTTAGAGTGTTGTTCAAATAACCATAAACTCTTAACTCAATTTTTGTTGTTATTTGCTTAGTTCCTGTGTTTATAAATTCTGCATACATTTTTTGTTGGTTTCCAATTTCTATTGATGGTTCATAAGCTAAAAGCAATTTTCCATCAGTTTTTTCTTTTACAGAAACTTCTAACATGCTCAAAAGGCTTAATCCAATTTTTGCAAAAAAATCTTTACCAAGAAAAATTGCGAGCAAAAGAAGTAAAATTAAGATGAAATAGATTTTACGCATATTTATATATTAGGAGAGAAATCACTAAAATGCAAACGATTGCTAAAACAAAAGAAAGAAAAGAAGAAGTTTGTTCTATTGCCTTTCCTGTTAGTGGCGAAGATTTTTCAATTTTTGAAGTTTTGTTTTCAATTTCTTGAGTTTCGCCTTCAACTTTAACTTTAAAATTGAATTCCCTTTCTTGAAAGAAGGCTATGCCTCGAGAAGGAAGACCAGCTTTAGCTCTTATAGTTATCTCGTATTCTCCTTTTATTGCATTTTCAGGTTTGGCAAAAATTCTAGCAACAAAAGCTTTGATTGGTTTTTCAGAGTAAGGCAAATTTATATATTCTTCCCCTGTTGAAGAGTTTAGCAAAAATTCTTTCGGTTGAATCAAAATAAACCAGTTTTCTGGCGCATTTTTAACTTCAATTTGAACTTTATAAGAATTTTCTTCAAAATTCCAAAACAAAATTTCAAATTTTGCTGACTCGTTGGCTTTGATTATAGCAAAATCTTTTCTCACAACACTTCCTAGGCTTATTGCTTCAACCTTAGATAAAATTAAGAGAAACAGTAAAATTGTGATTAAGCTAAGCTTATTCATGTTTAACACCACTGATGAAAATTTTTCCGGTATAAAATCCAGCATAAATTGGAGGAACATTCAACCAATACCAAGTCGTGATGTTTGTATTTTCAGGCACATTGAGTTTTATTAAAGAATCAACTTCAGAAAGTTGGAAATAACCATCATCTATATTACTGCTTATGTTGCTCCAACTTATATTTCCAACTTTAATCGAACCCAAAGTTGAATTTATCAAATCAGTCCCTCTTATGTAGAGATCCAAGTTACAACTACCTGAATTTACTGTTATGTTGTATTCATTGTTCAAATTTCCTGGTGCCGAATTGTTGTAAGTGTTTGGTATTAATTCATCAAAGTCTATTGAAGACCAGGCTAAGCTGAAATCTACTGTACAAGGTATTATTGAGAGTGTTGCATTTTTTGTAAAATTGGGTTGAACTTCTGAATAAGAAGAATTGAAAAAAACACCAATTTTCCAATAAGTGTTTATTTCTCCTGAAACATTTACAACCCAAGTTAAATTACAAAAATCTTCAGCATTCAAAGGATTGTTTGGACAAGGTTTCATAGCTAAGGCAGGAGTTTCATTCACAAAAAAAGGTCTATCACCATAACTTGTGTTTATTGGTGTATCTGGATAATAAGAAGTTAAATTGTACATTAAAGTTCCATAAACATTACCGCAACCAGTGATTCTACAAAAAACTGTTGCATTAACAAGAAAAGTTGAATTTTGGATTAGATTGGTTAAAGCTTCTGTTTCTGGTCGAATCAATTCAACCTCAAGGTAGGGTATTCCTATGCTATAGTTAGCTATTATGTAAATTTGGTCAACATAAACAAAAGCCATTGGAAATCCGTCTAAATCTTCCCCCCTTACTCTAACCTTGACATTCAAAATTTGTTGCTTAGTTAAGGAAGAAATGTTACACACTGTATCGCTCAGGCTTTCATTCTCCTCAAAAGGTCCAGCACAATTAACCCAATGACTACCGTTCCAATAATCTATGTTTATATTTGAAGCTCCAAAACCAACATCACTAAACCAAAAAACATGAACATAAGCAGATTGAATTATTGTGTTTTCAGGCACATTCAAATCCCAATAGCTAACATTAATCCAACCAAAAGGATAAGTCAACAAATCAACCATCTCATAAACCCCATCACTTTCATTTATTCTTGCAACATCACAATCTCCATCAGAATCTTGACATGTTAACGGCAACCTTCTGAACTGAACATAAAATGTTTTTTCTCCAGTTACATTCTCTTTCCCGGTTGTATCATTAACATAAATTTTCCATGCAACACTGCCAGAAAGGAAAGAATCATTTTTCCAAGAAAAATTTGTCCAAGCCC
>JAWCME010000008.1:0-6291 GCA_039091335.1 Candidatus Aenigmatarchaeota archaeon
ACCAGACAAATATACAAAAACAGGGTCTTTGGCATCTGTTTTAAGCAAACCAATTTCTAAGTGTGCTATTTGATGACAAACAGGAATTAAAGGTTTATTAAATTCTTTCGAAATTTTTTTAGCAAAATTTGCACCAACCAATAAACAAGGTGGTAAACCAGCACCAGCAGCATAAGCTACAATATCAATATCCTCCATTTTCAAACCAACTGCCTTTAATGTGTGATTAAAGATAAACCCTATGTTTTTTTGATGAAAATCAGCTGCTTCATGTGGAATTATTCCTTTACCAAGAGATGGTTTATAAACAGATTTTTCATCAGCCAACACATTTCCTTTTTCGTCAACAATCCCGATACCAAAAGTATTTCTGCAATTATCTTTGAGCAGTACTTTCGATACCCAGACAAATTAATTTTTCACCCATAAATCTAAATTCTATAAATTTAAATAAACCTTTAGATGGTTTATGAAAGTCGAAGATCTTTCAAAATATGGTATACCTGAACATTTTATAAAAAAGTTCAGGGAGGATGGAATTTTAGAGCTTTACCCACCTCAAGAAGAAGTTGTTAGAAAAAAACTTTTTCAAGATAAAAACTTGGTGATATCACTTCCCACAGCCGGAGGCAAGACATTTATCGCGACCTTAGCCATGATAAACAAACTTTCTTCTTCAAAATCAAAGATAATTTACACAGTTCCTTTGGTCGCTCTTGCCAACGAAAAATTTGAATATTTTAAAAAACTTTTTGAGGGAAGTTGGAAAATTGCTATTTCTGTTGGTGATTTGGACTCAAGCGATCCTTGGCTTGCTGATTATGATGTGATAGTTTGTACGAATGAAAAACTTGATTCTTTGATAAGACATGGGGCACAATGGATTAGAGAGATCGGGTTGATTGTTGTTGACGAAATTCATATTTTAAATGATCCTAATAGAGGGCCAACTCTTGAAATTTTGTTGACCCAACTTAGAGAAATCACCCCGAAAGCACAAATTCTTGCTCTTTCAGCAACTATAAACAATGCTAAAGATTTAGCAGAATGGTTGAATGCATATTTGCTTGAAAGCGATTTCAGACCAGTAAAACTTTACGAAGGGGTTTATTATGATTCAAAAATTTTCTTTTACGACAAAAAAGGATATGAACTAAGCGATTTGGAACCAGAAGCAGCAATTGCTGAAAATGTTTTGCAACTCAAAAAACAAGTTTTGTTTTTTGTTGCAACTAGAAGAACAGCAGAAAGCCTGGCAGAAAGTTTGGCTAAAACAACAAGGCTTTATTTGAAAAGAGAAGAAGAAAAAGAGCTTCAAAGTCTTTCTGAAGAGATTTTAAATATTTTAGAAATACCAACACAACAATGTAAGAAACTTGCAGCTTGTATTAAAAGTGGAGTAGCTTTTCATCATGCAGGTTTGTTGGGAAAACAGAAAAGGCTCATAGAAGAGAAATTTAGAGAAAGGTTAATCAAGATTATAGTGGCAACCCCCACCTTGGCCTTTGGTGTCAACCTTCCCGCTTTTAGAGTCATCATAAGGGACGCGAAAAGATATTATCCTGGTCTCGGAGCAGTGTATATTCCAGTTCTTGAGTACAAA
Organism: Candidatus Aenigmatarchaeota archaeon; assembly: GCA_039091335.1. Classification (GTDB taxonomy): domain Archaea; phylum Aenigmatarchaeota; class Aenigmatarchaeia; order CG10238-14; family SCSR01; genus JAWCME01. The sequence goes on from JAWCME010000008.1 coordinate 1,604, forward strand.
CAATTTGTTGGGAGGGCAGGAAGACCAACTTACGATGATTTTGGTGAGTCCGTTTTGATAGCGAAAACAGAAGAAGATGCTCAAGATTTAGCAGATCACTTCATCATGGGTCAGCCTGAAGATATTCAATCCAAACTTGCTCTGGAGCCAATTTTGAGAATGCATATCTTAGCTTTAATTGCGAGCGAATTTTGTAAATCTGAAGAATCTTTAAAAAAATTCTTCTCAAAAACTTTTTATGCTTATCAATTTGGTGACACCTCTCTTTTGGAAGAAAAAATTAACAATATCTTAGAGCAACTCACAATCTGGAAATTCATCGTTTCTAAGAAAGGAAAAATCTCAGCAACAAGAGTGGGTAAGAGGGTTTCAGAACTTTACATAGATCCTTTAACTGCTCATCAATTCATAGAAGCTTTATCTAAAGCAGTTAAAAATAGGCTCTATCCTTTTGGTTTGTTACAACTAATTTCAAACACAATTGAGATGAGACCTTTGCTTTCTGTGAGAACAGGAGAATTTTCTGAGCTTGAGGATATTTTGGTAAAAAGGGAAAGTGAACTTTTACAAGAAATTCCAGATGAATCTGAAATCGAGTTTGATGATTTTTTAAGAAGTTTAAAAACAGCTTTGATGTTCGAGGCTTGGATAGAAGAAGCAACCGAAGACCAAATTTTAATGAGATTTAAGGTCGCCCCAGGAGAATTTTATAGTAGAAGAGAAATTGCCGATTGGCTTATTTATTCTTTACAAGAGATCGCCTTGTTGTTAGGATATAAAGAGTTTTTGAGATACATAAGAAAGCTTAGAGTCAGACTCGAATATGGGGTAAAGGAAGAGTTGATTCCTTTAGTTAGGCTTAGACAAATTGGTAGGATTAGGGCAAGAAAACTTTTCAATTCTAGAATAAGAAATCTTGCTGATTTAAAGAAAGTTTCAATTGAAAAACTTTCTTCAATTGTTGGTGTAAAGATTGCAAAATCAATTAAAGAGCAACTGGAAAAAAAGGAAGAAAATAAAAAGATTGAGAGACAAGTTACCTTGAAAAGATACTGAGTGGGGTTGCTGGGATTTGAACCCAGATTGCCAGCGTTCTCTTGAATACCCGAGGCTGGTGTCCTAACCAAGTTAGACGACAACCCCCCTAATAAGAATTAGTTCACTGTTTTATTTCTAAACTTATTTTGACTCTTGTTTGAGAATTTTTCAATTTTTCAATCAAGCTTTGCTTAAGCTCGCTAGCAGATTTATCCGAAAGAATGGCAATAGTCTTACCATCAATAAGAGAACCCTTCCTTATGACAATTTCTTCCTTGCTTGCAAGCCTAAGAGCAGGCGAGCCATAAGCAACAAAAACTTCTTCTTCCCCCTCCGCTTCAATTTTCACCTCAACCCTTCTCGCACTTTTGATTGCAGCCTTAAAATCTTCACTCAAATCCTTACAAGCTTTATCTACATTAACAGCAATTGTAGCATCATCAACATCTAACCCCTTTGTTATCCTTATTGCAGAATTACTAGAAGCTTTAATTTCAGAGTGCCCGTAGCCAAAAATTTCTTCTTTCACGGGTTTCAATTCCATCAAAAGCTTCCACCCACTTTCTGTTGGAATATAAGCCCCACCGGCAGTATAGTGAATCATGCCCCTACTTTCCAAAATTTCAAGAACATTCCTAAGCATGTCAGGAGTTATAGATGGCGATGGCTCTGGAGCAATTTCGGGTGGCTGCTGCATTTTCCTTATTTCCTTCATTTTATCTTCCTTGCAAAAGTTATGAAGCCAGTGTGCATTATTCCCATCGTTTTAGGTCTTGTTGTTCTTTCAGTTTTCCATTCTCTTACTATATTTTCAACTGTTTTAATATAAGAAAACCTTAACTTTCTTATTTCTTTGCTTACTTTAATAACTTCTTCTATTGTTGGTGAATAAACAACCAACCAACCACCTACTTTTAAAGCCCTATAAGCGTGCTTTACGACCCTTTCAGGATTTTGAATATCAACGGTCACAAGGTCAACATTTTTTTCAGAAATTCCTCTGCTCGCATCCTTGTTCTTAATCTTGATGAAATCCGAAAGACCAAAAAGCCTTATGTTCTTTCCAGCTATTTTTAACATTTTTTTATCTTTTTCGTATCCCACAACTTTGCCAGGTTTTATGTAATTTGCTAAAAAAATAGCTAGAAAGCCCGAGCCAATACCAACATCAACTACCAAAGATTTTTGAGCAATTCCAGTATGTGCTAAAATTAAAGCAGCATCTTTCGACATTATTATTTGTGGGCCCCTCTCAGCCTTTTTTTCTAAAAAATCAATTACGTTTGGTTTAATTATCCTGAATTCTTTTTTGATATGGGTTTTTATTTTATCTCCATAATTTTTCTTTAAGATATCATTTAAATCAAAGACCCCATCCTTGGTTTGAAGTTTTTCGTTTCTAACCTCTACCAAGTAAGAGGATTCTTCTGATAACAATAATACCAATTCTCCCTGTTTCAAAAAACCACCAATTAATTAATTGTTAAATTTAAGATTTAGTCAAAACTTTGTCCAACTCTTTAAGTGCTAAAATCCTTTTAAAAGTCAAAGGATGTGTTCTGAATATTTCTAAAAATCTCATCAAAGGATTTTTTCTTTCCCATTCCATTGCTTTTTCCAATTCTTTTTCATCCAAGCTTAAATCCGAATATTCGGAAGAAAAATTTTCCACTTCAGTTATAGCTGAGACAGGGTCTACTATGTAAAAAGACCTAACTGTAGAATTCTCGACTCTCTCTGAAGATACGCTCAAGCCATAGGCTATTTTTGCTAGTGCACTTGCCAATAAACTAGGTTTTGTGTTTAGTCCGGAGAACCTATCAGCATAATATTCTCTAAGTCTTGAGAGGGCAAGCACAAGTAAATTTGAAATTAGGTAGACTATATAGGCTATAAAACCAATTAATAAAGCACTTCCAACATCTTTTTTTCTATCTCTTGGGGCGAAAATCAAAAATCTTGCAACAAAATAAGCTATTATTGGTATGACAGAAACAACCGTCATAACAATCATATCTTTATGTTTGATGTGACCAATTTCATGTGCTATGACAGCTTTCACTTCTTCTTGAGTTAGATTTTTCAGTAGACCTTGAGTAACGACAAGAACAGCAGAGCCAGGGGTTCTACCAAAAACAAAGGCATTTGGTGCCCCAACTCTTGCTAAAGCAAGTTTTGGCACCGGTACTTTATTCTTATTACAAAGGTCTCTCACACTTGCCCAGAGCCAAGGATATTCATCATCTTCAAGTGGTCTCATGTTTGTGGTCCACCAAATTATTTTAGGCCCAATCAACCATTGAAGGAAAACAAGAAAAACAGCCATAACAACTATGATGTAGCCAGAAACATCAAAAAAATACCCTATAGCTGCTAACAAACCAAATAAAAAACCAAATAGCAAAAATAAGGTCAAGTTTATTGTTAACCAAAGTTTTATCGCCACTCTACCACCTTTTAATTAGAATTAAAATTATCATCGAGACTATAAAAATTGTTATACTTAATATAAAAGCTTTTTTACTGTTCCAAGCCCCAAAAGGTATCGGACCAATTAAACCAAAGACCCCCCAATCAACCCTTGTTTCCTTTAAGCCTAAAATTGCTCCCAAAAAAACTATCAACATTCCAACAAAAATTAACAAAATTCCGATGAAGACCAATTGCTCTTGCATCTATCTATTTAATCTTCATTGATAAATAAAAAACTATGCATGCTTATATTGTAACAACCTTCATAGGGGTTTTTGGTGTTAGTGAAGAAAACAAAATAATTTGTTTTGAGCCATTCCCAAAAAACCCAGAAAAAATAGCAGAAAGATTAAAAGTTTCTGAAATTGAAATCATAAATGAAGAGAAGAAAGTCCAGGAAGAATTGAAAAAGAAGGGATTTGAGAAAATATTTTTTTCAGTTAGAAAGGAGAATGTTGAAGAATATCAACAAGAAAACAAAGCAGAACAGTTTATTAGAGAAAACTTACGTGATTTGGCTTTAAGTTACAAGCTTGTTAAAGATCAAGTTGAATTCAACCAATTATTGACCAAGGTTAGTCTGGAGCTCACCAAAACCAAGATAAAAAAATCGATAGAAAAGGACAATTTTGCTATCCAAATTGTAAAGATAATTGAAGATATAGATAAGATGACAAACATCTTAAGCGAAAGATTGAGAGAATTTTATAGTTTACATTTTCCAGAAATGGACAGGTTAATCCAAGACCATAGAAAATATGCTAAGATAGTTGAAAAATACGGCTTGAGGGAAAAAATAGAAGATTATGAAATCAAGCCAATTGCACAAAAAAGTATGGGTGTTGATTTGGACGGGGAGCAAATCAAAACAATCCAATCAATTGCAAGTGAGATTTTAAATTTTTATAAACTCAGAGACAACCTATCAGAGCAATTGGAAAAAATTTTAAAAGAAATAGCACCAAATTTCACGATGTTGGCGGGCTCTTTAATCTCTGCCAAACTTATAGCTAAGGCAGGTAGTCTTGAAAAATTGGCCAAAATGCCTTCAAGCGCAATTCAATTGATGGGTGCAGAGAAAAGTCTTTTTAGATTTTTACATGGTAAGGGCAAGTCTCCAAGGTTTGGTATAATTTATAATCATCCATTGGTGTTGAATGCACCGGAAAAATTTAAAG
>JAWCME010000008.1:6301-7440 GCA_039091335.1 Candidatus Aenigmatarchaeota archaeon
ATATAGGGGGGATAAATTGAAAAAAGAATTAGAAGACAAGGTTAAAAAAATACTATCTTCTAAACCTTAACATCTTTTTCTCAACCAAACAATAAATCAAGGCCCCAATAGCCCCAAGAGCCAAAGAAATCGCCAGCCAAACCACTTTGTATTTTGTTCCTTTCTTCAATTTTAAAATGTCTATCATAATGGGGATAAAAACCAGTAAACTTACTATTCCATAGATTTGTAATATTATAAACCCCAAGTTGATTATATATTCAAAGTTGCTCATAAAAAATTAATTCTATTTAAAAATTATAAAACAGTACTTTAATTAAATTCAAAGGCTGATGCGATGAAGGTCAAACAATCTAAATTTGAAGGCATATTTTTCATTAACAATAAAATAGCCACTCTTAACACAGTTCCTGGTTACAAACCATTTAATGAAGAGGTTGTAAAAATATCTGAAAAAGAGTATAGGATTTGGGATCCCTATACCTCAAAGCCTGCTGCTGCAATAAAAAACAACATTAAAAACTTTCCAGTAATAAAGGGGATGAAAATACTTTACTTGGGAATTGCATCAGCAAAAACTGCAACATATTTGAGTAACATAATCGGTAGTGAGGGCTTGATATATGGTATAGATATATCACAACGTGTATTGAGAGATGCTATCCCTGTTGCAGAAAGATACGGAAATATTGTCTGCATTCTCGGAGATTGTCGAAAGCCAGAAACATATGAAAAAATTATAGTAGATAGGGTCGATTGTGTATACTGTGATATAGCCGACCCACAAGAGATAGAAATTTTTATAAGAAATTGTGAAAGATTTTTGAAGAGAGAGGGTTATGGGATGGTTGCTGTTAAGAGCAGAAGTATAGATGTCACAAAAAATCCTAGAGTAATTTACAAAGAAACTACAAAAAAGCTAGAAGAAAATGGTTTTGAAATTATTGATTTTGTTACACTCGACCCATATGAAAAAGATCATGGATTTTTTGTTGTTAGATTTAAGTAAGGTCTCAGCTTTTTAAAAATTTTTTCTAAAACTTCAAGGTCATTTAAACAATGTTTAATTATTTTTTCTTTTGCTTTTTCATCACCAGCAACTGATTTTATGTAAAGCTTAACAACATCCTTCCCACTAA
>JAWCME010000008.1:7467-15765 GCA_039091335.1 Candidatus Aenigmatarchaeota archaeon
GGGTATATCAAATTTTGACCCATACCAAGTTATTATCAAATCACAATTTTCTAATTCTTTTTTAAGCCAAACCAAAGCCTCTTTTTCTTCTTTTAAATTTTCAACAAACCTCACTTCTTTTTTATCCTCTTTAATTATACCTATCGCAACAATCTGTCCAATATCAGCACTTATGTTTGTACATTCTATATCTAAAAACATCTTCACACAATCACATAATTAAAATTTCTTTTAAAAAAATTAAAAGGGAGGAGGAGAAAAATTATATGGCTTTTAAGGAACCCCAAACCCTTCCTCCAGAAACCACATTAGTTCTAATCTTTCTAATCCCCCTATCCATCAAAAATGAAATTTGAATTCTTGCTACCTCTTCCATCCACTTCACCTAATGATGAAAACCAAGCTTGTGATAGAGCTCAAGATTAAATTCATGTAAATTTTTCTGGGACTCCATTTCTCTCGCTCTATTTTCAAGGAAACTCCCAAAACAATTTTTACAAAATATTCTTTTCTGACCAAAACCATCGATGAATTCAAATGTTCTTATAGACTTGCATCTCAAGCATCTCATGCTTTTCACTTCACATTTGAATTATTAGATAAGAAATTATAGGTTCTTTTCCCAACCACATTTCCGAAATTTCCAATGGATCTAATAAAAAAATCATTTTAAACTTTTATTTTTATTAAATAGGCTTTAAATTACTTTTTTATCCATAAAAACTGTTAATTTACTTAAAATTTCTGATTTGAGTTTTTCTTCGTCTTTTTTATCTATATTTCCAGCCCCAGCTTTCTCATGTCCACCACCAATCTTGAGCTCTCTGAATAATTTGCCAACATCCACCTCCCCACTACCATTTCTACCATGAATTCTTATTATATTTTTCTTATCTTCAAAAACAAAAATTATGTTTTCAGGATTTTCTATGCTAAGCTTTGTTATGAGTGCAGAGCACACCCCTCTGTATCTTGGCTTAATTTTAGACACTAGGATTCTACCATAACTTTCTAGATTTTTTTCAAATTCTTTTTCACATCTTTCTAATTCTTGGTCAAATTTTTTTGAAGCAGAAATCATTTTTTTATTTTTCACCAACTCTTCCAAATTTCTTGAATTCAGAAGAATTTGCAATGTTTTTTCTGGTCCCAAAACAGAAATAGAAGCCCCGAGGAGCATTGCGGCTTTACCAAACTTACTCTTCCAAATGTTTTTTTTACTATTGATTTTCACCAAATCTTTGCAGTTTTCAACCCCCAAATCACCAACCGTTCCTACAGCCGCAGCCCATTTTTTATCTTTAAGTAAATTTTTAAACATTTTATAAACGACATAGCTTGTCGGCTGATAAATTTTAGGGCTCTCCATTCTAGGGTTGATCAAAATTATCTTTTCTGAGGTTAGATCCTTTCCAGGATGATGGTCAATTATCAACATTTTTTTCTCTATGTCAAGAAGATGTTTTTCAATCAAATCAATTGGTACATCAACCGTTATGATTTTCTCAAACCTTTTGAGCCTTGTTTTTAATCTTTCGATATCGCCGAACCCCATTGGTATCGATTTTTTTATTTTTTTCCCCATTTTTTTAAAAACAATTAGAATTAGTGCAGCGGAAACAACCCCATCCACATCTGTATCATAAACCAGGGCAACCTTCTCCTCCCCTATATCTTCGACAAACACCCTTCCACTTCTGAAAACCTCTTCAAGCCTTCTCAGTTATTTCACCCGCAATTTTTTTCATAGTTTCTTCATCAAGAAGGAGAAGCTGAATTGGTTGCTCTTTTTGGGCAGATAAGTGAAACTCTATCATTGAAAAAAGACTGTCAACGTGATGGAGAATTAAAGCCTCAAAACTTCTTGGAGGTGTGGGGCCTGTTTCTCCTATGTGGGAAGCAATGATATGAATCAAACCTTCAGGGAAACCCCTATGATAAAGCTCAGCAACAGCAAGCATTGAATGATCGAGCAAAATCCCAGTATGTTTTGTTTCATTCCCCACAACTTCCCATTCAAAAACTTTCATTATATCATGTAGCAAAGATCCCGCTATAAGATAATCCATGTTTATTGTTAAACCATAATTTTTTTCTAAATTTTCTGCAATTTTGATACAAGCTTCAGTTACTGAAGCTATGTGATTAACCAAATCACTTCTTTCTGCACTTCCTCTACCGACAACAGTAAAAGGAGTTTTTACCCTTTCAATTTCTTCTCTAGGATATTTTTTAAATTCTTCATGAGAAAGTTCTGGGTTTTTTAATAGCTCTATCACATTTTTCTTCAATTCACTATCCTTTATTTTTTCTGCGAGTTGAATTAACCTCTCCATTTTACCCTCTTCTGCTAACCGAAAAGTGAACTTAAGCCAACAACAGCTTCTTCGGCTTTCTCACTTCCTTCTTCTTTCTCCTTCTTCTCATCTTTATTCACAGGAGCCGAAACCATTGTTGACGCTTGTTGTATAACCTCTTCTATATTTACACCCTCTAAACTAGCAACTAAAGCCTTAACTTTAGCATCATCTACAACAACACCAGCAGCCTCTAAAACCTTCTTCACATTCTCTTCATTTATTGGTTTTTTGGCTCGATGAAGGAGTAAAGCCGAATACACATATTCCATTAACTTACACCTCCCATTATCTCTATAGCCTTTGCATTATTAAAGGCTTTAATTAATAAAAATTTAATTGTTTCTTTTGTTGGATAGGAAACATTCACCGAAAAATTTACAGCATGTTGATGTGCATCAACAAGTTTTTCTCGAAATGTTTTTACAAACTCTAAAACATCTTTTGTATAAACCCTACCATTCTCATAAAAACCAACAACATTCAAGAAAATAGAAATTGGTTTTATACCAAGTCTTCTTAGAGCATTCGCAACATCCTTTGATACCCTTTCTCCCTTTTTTAAGAGCACGACATCTTTTTTGATTACAATTTTTCCAGCTTCTACACCAGCAGGAATACCAGCCTTTGTTAGCTCGCTTATAACAGGTCCTGCCAAAAGACTTGTTTGCCCTGCACGAATAACAATGTCATTAGAAGCAATATCAGACTCTTTTGCAAAAACTTCAAATCCTATTGAATTAAGTTTCAAATAAGATTTGAAAGCATTTTCTCTCATGAAAATTACTGCAAGCTGGTTTGGGACAATTTTTTCCAGTTCTTTAATGTTTTCTTTTTCTACTTCTCTTATAGCATACAAAAATGTGCTTTTTTTCGTAACTTTTATACACCCCGCATCTCTTATATTTTTTCTCAATTCTTGTAATTCCTTGCTTGGAAATTTGTGGAGGTCTGCTATCCCAATTACAGGAAACTCCATTATCATTTTTTTAATCTCTTCGACTTTTTTCAGTTTTTCTTCTTTAACCATTTTTACACCTCTATTTTAATGGGGCTACCCATAGTTGGTTTTATCAAAACAGACTTAATATTTTGAATTCCCCTAGGTAGTTTTGCTTGAACAACCCTTAATACCTCTTCGATATTTTCAGCAATTTCTTCATCATCCATTTCTTCAGTGCCAACGATACATTGGATTACTGGGGAATCTTTCACTCTTATCCTAACAGCTTTTTTATAATTTTCAACTATTTTAGCAACATCACCAGTTATAACTTTTGGCAATTTTCCTTTTGGCCCCATGTACTGACCAAACACTTTACCAGCCAAGACCATCATCTTGGGCTCCGCAAAGAAGAAATCCGTGTTTTTTACAAGTTTTTTCGCTTCTCTCTTATTTTTAGAATATCTTTCTATATCTTCGCTCGTTAAAACCTCACAGCCCAACTCTTTTATACTATCTGAAAAAACAACAATTTTTGCTTCTTTACCCCTCCCGAATGGTAGAATCACATCTTCAGTAAACCTATTTTCCGATTTTTTAATGTCAAAATCCTTTAGAGAAACAACAAGGTCAATACTTTGAATAAAATTCCTTTTCTTGTAATTTTTTCTCAATTCTTTAATCGCTTTTAAGATTTTTTCTTTCATTCAACACCCTCCTGCCTAAGCAGTCAAATGGGCTTTATCCATCACTTTGTTTTTAATGTTTAAAAAGGTTATCATACTTACCTTCTTCAACTTCTTTTATAATTTCTTTCGGCTTCTTACCTTCAATAGTTACTGGCATACTAACAGCAGTTCCAATTACAGTTTTTACAGCAGATTTTAAGTCTTTTGCCTGCATATCTTTCATTTTAATTTTAGCTATTTTTAGGCACTGCTCCATGCTTAAGTTTCCAATCAAAGCAACTTTCTTTTCTTCACCTTCTGTCGTCTTATCGTCTTTTTTTCCACTTTCAACAATTCCCAATTCTTTTTTTATTAAACTCGACACGGGTGGAAGACCAACCTCAATATTATACTCCTTTGTCTTTTTATCGATTAACAGTTTCACAGGAACTTGTAGACCTATATACTCTTTCGTTTTTTCATTAATTAATTTGAAAACATTTCCTGCGTTGAGTCCCAGGGCACTGAGCTTTGGAGCAGTTGTTGGTCCGGGCGAAGCCTTTCCACCCTCTACTAATAGTTCAACAACTTCTTTTTCAGACACATTATTTCCCAGCCCTTTCTAGCAATTTCACAAACTCAACACTTACTGTTATTGGAATTGGAACAGTTGCTTCTATAAGTTCTATCGTCACTTCCCTTTTTACTTTATCGTATCTAGTTACTTTCCCCCTTTCATCCTTGAAGGGACCACCTATGATTTCAACAGTGTCACCAGTATTTAACTCAATCTCTACTGTTTTTGGTTGTAAGAACCTTTGGACTTCTTTTATTTCAATTGGCCTTTTTATTAAACCCCTGACATGAGGAATCATTTGAATAGACCTTTCTACATCTTTTATATCACCTTCAATGAAAACATATCCCTTTATCTCTTCTGGATGGAATAGACTAAGTATGTTTAGGCCTTCTGTTTTTACTTTTGCTGCAATAGCTTCCATCACAACATTCTCTCTTCCAACAACGGTTTTAATACTGTATAGTACCATTTTATCACCTATAGTCCAAGAATGGTTGAAATTAAATAAAAAACAAGACCAATTGAACCAAGTATAGCAACCCCCAGTATACAAATCTTCAACGTCTCCAAAAAAACTTCTTTGTTTGGTTTTTTGTTCAATTTGATAACACGTATATAATCTTTTATTTTCTCTTTTATGTCCAATTTCATTGGAAAACCACCTAGTCTACAAAATCTATCCCCAAAATTTTTTCTATATCTTTTCTTTCTTCTTTCGTCCATTTTTTACCAGGTCCGAAAATCTGTGGTGATTTAACCCCTGTTATTACAAGCATTGCCCTTAAAGTTTCTCTCAACTCTTTTGCTATCTGTGCCCCCCAAATTATTTTTGCATCGGGTGAAAGTTTAGTTGAAACAGCCTCAACAATCTGTTGAGCTTCTCTTATAGTTATGTCAGGACCCCCTACAACATTTATTAAAGCACCAGTAGCCCCGTTAACATCAACAGTAATCAAAGGATTTGTTAAAGCTCTTTCCACAGCTTCCACAGCTCTATTTTCGGTGTCACTTTCACCCATTCCTATCATAGCCAACCCTCCATTCTTCATCACACTTTTTACATCTGCAAAATCCAAGTTCACCAAACCAGGTTTTGTTATAAGTTCAGCAATTCCCTTGACAGCATTAACTAAAACTTCATCACAAATTTTGAAAGCAGTGGCTAGAGAAACGTCTGGAACAACTTCTAAAAGCTTGTCATTCGGTATGACTATCATTGTGTCGACATGGTCTTCCAAGTTTTCTAAACCTTCTTTTGCATTTGCCATCCTTTGTTTTCCCTCCATACTAAAAGGTAATGTCACGACAGCAACTGTTAAAATTCCAAGCTTTTGGGCAATTTCAGCAACCACAGGCAAACTTCCAGTTCCAGTTCCACCACCAAGTCCACAAGTCAAGAAAGCCATATCCGCCCCATGTAACGCCTTTTTTATGTCTTCTTTACTTTCCCTTGCTGCTTCCATCCCAATTTTGGGGTCACCACCGGCTCCCAAACCAGAAGTAAGCTCCCTTCCAATTAAAATTTTTTTATCAGCATCAGTGTACAACAAATCTTGTGCATCAGTATTTATAGCAATGGTTTCAGCCCCAACAATCCCGACTTGCATTAGTCTTGTTATTGTATTGTTGCCAGCCCCACCAGCCCCAACAACTTTTATTTGAGTTTTTCTACTTTCCAAAATTGTTCTCAATTCTTCATCTATTTCTTTTGCCCTTTCAGAAGGTTTTTCTGTAAACTGTCGAACTCCCATAAGTCCTCTTTAAATAATTCAAAAATTAAAAATAAATTCTTATTTAGCATTCTTTTTGAATATCTCTACAAACTTTACACTTTCTATTCCATCAACCCACTTGATTATTTGTGAAGCTATTACACTTTTGGTTTTACCACCAATGTCAAATTTTGCTTCAATTTCAACTTCTTTTTCTGATATTTTCACTTCTACATCTTCTAAACCGGTAAAATAGTTAACTATTGCCTTTATTTTTTCTATACTATCTTCAATTTTTTTTACAATTTCAACTTCATACTCTAAATTTTTGCCAGCAAGAGGATGGTTAAAATCTATTTTTACTCTTCCCCCATCTACACTTATTATCTTACCCCTCAAATTATTTACCATCACATAAGAACCAGGAATGATATCAACACCCTGTTCTTTGAACCTAGACTCAGGTATTAGTCTAACAAGCTCTTCACTTCTATTTCCAAAAGCCTTTTCTGGCGGAATTACAACTTTCTTTTTTTCACCAACTTCCATTTCCTTTACAGCATCATTCAGTCCAACTATTGTAAAACCAGCATCTACGATTATTGGCAAAGGCCCGTATTTTATCTTCTCGTCAAAAATTCCTGCCTTTCTTGCAACATCTTCTTTTGTGGTATCGAAAATTTCTTCACCATCTCTAATTTTGGCAGTATACTCAATGTAGATAAAATCCCCTGATCTCATATTACTCTAATTACTTTGTGGTTAATAATAAATATGTTGTTATGCTTAGGGGGACAAATTGTAGACCTATATTCTAGATGTTAATGTATATACTAACACCATTAGATGTATTTTAAAAAACAAAGCATTTAGATACAGAAAAAGGAAGACACAATGCTGTTAAATTCTTTTAACGCCTCCACACAATTTACAAAACCCTGTTTTTGGGTCTATACATAGGGGACAACACCTACTGCCACATGCCTTACAAGTGTATAAAGCTATTGAGTACTTACCACAATTTTGGCAAACCCCACCAACAACCAAAAAACCACCTTTGTAGAAATTAATTATTGATTTTTTTTATATTAATTACTTTAAAAAAATTAATTATTATGAAAAAATTATCGTTCTTTTTAATCATACTCTTAATCATTATTTTATGCTCAAATTTATCACAAGCTGTGGCTACACAAAACTCAAAAGCAAACTATGTTCCAGATGAACTCTTAATAAGATTTAAACCTGGTACAAAGCCAACAAAAGAAAAGCAACTTCTAGAAGAAAACGGGCTAACAGTCAAAGAAGAAATTGAAAAAATTAAAGTTAAATTAGTGAAAGTTGCTCCAGAGGCTTTGGAAACAATAGAGAAAAAACTTTCTAAGAATCCAAACATAGATTTTGTTGAGAAGAACATGATCCTAGAACCAGCTATAGAGCCCAATGATCAGTATTATTGGAAACAATGGCACCTAAAAAATATAAACGCAGAGTATGCATGGAATGTTTCTTTTGGGAGTGAAAATGTTAAGATTGTTATATGTGATTCTGGAGTGGATGAGAACCATCCCGACCTCAAAGATAAACTAATTTTGCCAGGATGGAACTTTTATGATAATAATGACAACGTTACTGACGTCTTTGGTCATGGAACAATGGTAATAGGAACAGCCGCAGCATCGACAAACAATTTCATAGGTGTGGCCGCAATAGCTTGGAAGCCAAAGGTTATTCCTGTTAGAGTAACCGATACAAAAGGTTATGCATATTATAGCACTTTGTCCAAATGCTTGATTTATGCGGCAGACAAAGGAGCTAAAGCTGCAAGCATGAGTTTTCTTATATTTAACGGCTCTTCTCTTACAAGCGCAGCAAAATATCTTATGGATAAAGGAGGACTTGCTTTCGCTGCCGGAGGCAATACTGGCAAATATGAGAATTACACAGACAATCCTTACATTGTTTCTGTTGCAGCAACTCTTTATGACAATCGGGCAACATTTTCAAGTTATGGCCCATATATTGATTTATCAGCACC
>JAWCME010000009.1:0-343 GCA_039091335.1 Candidatus Aenigmatarchaeota archaeon
GGTCTTCTTTCAAATGAGCATAGAGGTTTATAGAACCCAAGTTACAGCTTTCATACTCATAGAGTGGCTCTTCACCACATGGATTGGTTGACTTTATGTTGCCTTTTGCTTTCAAAAGCACGTTTCTTTTATTTATGTTATCAAAAAACAAAACACCGGGGTCTCCGGTCTTCCAAGCATTCATTGCTATAGCATCCATAAGATATTTTGCTTTAACATTTTTCCAAACTTTTCCAGACCTTGGGTTTATCAAATCGTATGTTCTATCCTCTTCGTAAGCCTTGATGAAATCTTGAAAAATGAGTACAGACAAGTTAAAATTTTCCAACATGTTGGGAGTTTC
>JAWCME010000009.1:353-3614 GCA_039091335.1 Candidatus Aenigmatarchaeota archaeon
GGATGAGAAATCTCAAGAATTCCCATACAAGCCCCTCTTCTCTTACCACCTTGTTTTATCACATCTGTTATCGTATCTATAATTTTCATAAAACTTATTGGGCCACTCGCCACACCACCAGTAGAAGAAACTATATCACCCTCTGGCCTGAGTCTAGACCAGTTTATTCCAATACCACCACCAGACTGAAAGATTAGAGCGGCATCTTTGGCTGTCTGCATTATAGAACTTATATCATCAGCTACATCCAGGACAAAACAAGCAGAAAGTTGGGATAGCCTCGTGCCCGCATTAAATAAAGTTGGCGAGTTTGGTAAAAATTTCTTTTTCACCATGATGTTGTAATAATTTAAAAAATTTTGATAGTAGTTCTCGAATTCTTTGTTTTGAAGCATTTTAAAAAATTGAGACCAAGTGACTCTCATCTTCCCTTCTTTATTGAGCTCATCATACAAGATTTTCATCCTCTCCAGATGCCATCTGTTCCATTTGATATCTCCTATACCAATCTTTCCCTCGTATTCCTTTGAATCGAAACTCTCTTCCGGATTAACTTTTTGTTCTCCTCTCTTATCAAAAATCCTTGGGTCGTGTAGAATGTCTGGAATCACTATCAATGCTGCAACCCTAATAAAAAGTTGTTTTGGTGACTCTATGAGTTTTCCTTCTTCATTTTTGAGCAAATACCTTGAAGCTAAAATTTGAATCGCGCTTAGAGAAAAAACTTTATCTACCTCATCGACCACATCTTTTTGTAAGATTTTCTTTTTTTCTTCTCTTATTAAAGTTTTTTCTTTTCTGTACAAAATATAGGCTTTGGAAATTTCATATTGCCCATGTTTTACCAAAACCCTTTCAACCAAATCTTGGACTTGCTCGACAGTTGGTGTTTCTCCTGGTTTAATTTGGGTTTGGAGGAGGCTTACAACCTCATCGGCTAAAAAATGGGCGAGTTGTTTGTCTTTACCACCAACAGCTTGCACCGCTTTCCATATAGCTTCTACTATTTTATTCTTATCGAAATCAACTATTCTTCCATCTCTTTTAACTATCTTAGAAATTTTTACTTCATCGGTATTTTCCTCGCTCATATTACCCGCCAAAAAAACTAATTCTAAGATAAATTATCTTTTAAATATTCATTTCTCTATTACAGAATTTATATCCGAAAACACAATTTTTTTAAATGGTGATAGGGATGGAATTATATTTTCTATCTGTCTTGGTTTTCATCCTTGTTTTGATGTTTTTGATTTATAGAGACAGGAAAAACATAGAAATACACTATATCCTCCTCATCAAAAGGACAAAGATTGGATTGAAAATCTTAGACGGTTTGGCAAGACCAAAAATTTTTTGGAAGGTTTTTGGAACCTTTGGAATTTTGCTTGCTTTTTTCTTGATGTTTGAAGGGTTTTCTTCCCTGATTAGCTACAGTAAACTTTTGCTGACAGGAGCTGTAAGAATACCTGGGTTGAGTTTTGTTTTGCCTTCTTTTAGACCAGATGTGGAATCCGGTCCAGGGTATTTGCTATTACCTTTCTGGCTATGGTTAATAGTTATAGCTTCTGTCATAGTACCACACGAATTGCTCCATGGAATTATGAGCAGGGTAGAAAAAATAAGAGTGAAGAGTGTAGGTGTTTTGCTGTTGTTGGTGTTGCCAGGTGCTTTTGTTGAACCAGATGATAAACAATTGAAAAAATCAAGGTTTATAAGTAAACTCAGGGTCTTTGCTTCAGGAAGTCTTGCCAATTTTATTGTTTATTTTCTTATTTTCAATTTTACATCAAAAATAATTTGGCCATATTTTGTCCCAGGCCCAATAATATTGAGAGAAGTAAATGCTACTGGTCCAGCAGCACGTGCCGGTTTAAAGCCTAACATGGTAATAACTGAAATGAATAAGAAACTTGTTAAACTAACATATGAAGAGTTTTTAATTGGTTCTAGATATCTTTATGAAGAAACTCGTGATTTAAAGCCTGGGGATGAAATCAGCATCATAGCAAATGGGACAGAATTTAAACTTGTGCTTGGTGCTAATCCTGAAAATGAAAGTTTGCCTTACCTTGGTATAGTTTATTCCCCAATCACAAGAGACGATAGATTATCGGTCGGGTTTGTTTTTCAATTATTCACGTGGATGTGGATTATAAACTATGCGGTTGCTGTCTTTAACATAATGCCTTTGTATCCTTTAGATGGCGGTATGATTGTTTTATCACTCATGGAAAAAATCAATAAAAAGCATGCAAGGAAGATAACACTTATGATAACAGCCATAACAATTGGCATCCTTGCATTTACTTTTATTGTGCCGTTTCTTTTACAGGCAACACCTCAACCTTCCTGATTTCAAAGTTCTTGATAGGATAAATTTTTCTAGCTTCAGCCAAAACCTTGTTTTTTATCTCATCTGAAATCAATTTTTTGATAAAATCATCTAAATCATTGGATTCAACTTCTTTCTTAATTGTTTCTTTTATTTTCATACTTACACTATCTTGAACGCTTTTTTTAGCTTTTCTAGAAACCACACATATACTTTTCACTCTTAACTTCACCTTATCTTTTGTTAACAAATCTTGGATTGTATCTATCCTCCTTACTCTCCTAACGACCATTCTTGAGATGTAATCTTGTAAACACTCCATACCATGAAATTCGGTAAAGGCTTTATCTTCTTCAACCTTGTTTATTTTGAACAAGAGTTTCAAGTAATACTTATTGACATTATCAATAATCTCTAAAGCACTGACGATAATTTCTCTGCCAATAAGTTGTTTTTGTTCACTGGCAAAAGTTATACCTATATTCTTCTCGCCAAAAACTTTTGGCAAAATTATAGCATATGTCTTTTTAATTTTGGCTTTTTTCTTCACCAAAAATCTCACCTAACTTCTTATCTATAATATTAACAAAATCGTTTTGTAAGTTTTTATCTATTAAGGCACCGGCAGCATGTGCATGTCCTCCAACCTCACCCCCCAATTCTTTTATAACATGGTACAAAACTTCTCTCAAGTTTATATTTCTAACTTCTTTTGATAATCTTGCAGATATTTTTAGGTTGTTTTCTTCGCTTTCCACAATTCCAAACAACGGCTTGTTTGAATTAAAAATGTTAGAATTTAGTGCTATAGATGTTATTGTTCCTATCAAAGTGTCTTTAATCTTGTTTCCAGCTAAAATGAAGTTGGCGTTTTGTGTTGAAAAAACAATGTCGCCTTCTTTCAGAAGCCTTATGCCATCACTTAT
>JAWCME010000009.1:3624-8275 GCA_039091335.1 Candidatus Aenigmatarchaeota archaeon
CACAATCTTATACCAAGTGCGAAATTACCTGTTCTTCCACATGCATTCAATATCGTAGCAAATTCCCTTGCATCTTGCAATTCTTCTTCTCTATCCAAAATCGTGTATATTTCCCCAAAAATGTCGGTAGCATTCAATTGAGAAAATTTCAATCTTTCGATGATTATAGCAGAAGCAAGTTTTTGTTGTTCTTCAATAGTTAAATCTTTAAGTCTTTTCCATATACCCCCCTCTTTCACAGAAATTCCAAGTTCTGAAAGGAATTGAACGGCTTGAGATTCTGAACCACTTATCCCTGGAATGAATGGGTCGAAGCTGTGCTCTAGGGCTTTGTGGATTGGTTTTGTATTCCTGCCGTAAAGTCTTAAGCCTTTGCTTACAACAACCTTGCCTAGAGCTTCCGCCTCTTCTAGAATTTTTCTTGCCAAGTTGCTTAGTTTCCATCCTTCATCTTGTTCATCCCCAACTGCACCTACTATAGCAAGGTCTATAAGACTTGTGTTTTGAATTGAAATGTTTTTTGCAAAAAGATAACAAAGCATGGATGAAGAAATTTCTTCATTGAATAAAACTGGATTAAGATGGAATAGATTAATGTTGTTTAGTGTTTCCGGTATATGGTGGTCTAGAATAAAAACTTGTGTTTTTTCCAAAATTTCTTTTAGAAGACCGAGCTGTCCACTTCCCAGGTCTGAAAAAATTAAAACATCTTCTTCACTGAATTTTATTTTTTTTATGGTTTTTTCTGTTAGTTGTTTGACAAGCCTCAATTCAAAATTCTGATTGTTTCTCAACACTGTTTTTAAAAGTATGGCTGCACTCGCCAAACCATCTGCATCTATATGAGAAATTATTTTTACCTTTTTCTCTTTAGATATTGATTTAAAAATTTTAGATGCCCTTTCTATTTCTTCTAGTAACAAGCTACCACTTTTGTACCATAAGCTTTGCTTTTTCTGGGACATATTCCCAGTCTGGAGGGAGTATACCCTTTCTTGAATAATACCTTCCAAGTCTTTTTATCTTAGATTCAAGATTCTTGAGCCCTCTTAAAGAGTGTTTGTCTGCCTTGTTTTTCTCAAGATGTGACCTTAGGTTTACAGCCTTTTTCAACAAAGCCATCAAATCTTCTGGAATTTCTGGATAAACACCCTTTTCTCTCATTATTTCGCTTATAGTCTTGTCTGTAATTGTCTTAACATCCGGGATTCCGTACTGATCGCGTAAAATCGTGCCTATTTGTGCCGATGTCAATCTTTGTCTTGCTAGTTTTTCTATCAACCCCTCCACTTCCTCTTTCTTTAACTTTACCCATCTTGGTTTAATTTTGACGAGAGGCTTATGGCTACTAGATTTACCTTTTTTACCAGAATATATCCTTGCCATCAAAACCACTGACATTAATTCTTTTGTATTCTTGAAATTTAACATTTATATTTAAAAATTTTTATCTAACTGTTAATTCTGTTTACAAATCTATCAAAAAATTTACGTAAGAACTAAAATCGCGACAAAAAGTAAAAGTAATATTGTGAGCATTAAATACATTAAATCTAGCTCCCTGTAACTAATTTTTCTGGGGAAAATGCCCCAACTCCAACCAATGTGCCCAAAATAAACGATTTCAAAATAAGCAGAACCACCAATTATTGCCAGAAGACCACCAAAATAAGCATAAAAAAAATAATTAGGGTTGTTTTCCCCCAACAAAATCAAAATCCAAAATATTGTTAGCATCAAGCATCCTGAGATAAATAAAATAAGACCAATTTTCTTTTCCAAAGGGGTTGATGGTCTTACATTCTTGAGCTCAAGCCCGCTTTTTGTTCTTTTAAAACGCAATGTCTTTAAAATAAGTACACTGCCTGCGATGATGAGTATGGCATAAACAATGCCATATATCAGCTCAATCATAATATTTATTTCTATTTTTATTTCTATTTCTCAATATAAAATCATTCGTCCATGAATTCTTTAACAACCCAGACAAGAACCAGAGCCACCGTCGAAATGAAACTTAAAAAAGCACCAAACATGAGCAAAATTGCTGCCAATCCCTTTGGGTTAATTATTGAAACTAAAAATCCTGAAGATAAGATAACAACCCCAAAAATTATTGAAAAAATTGAATAATTCTCCAAGGTTTCAAACTTGTCTTTGCCCCTTAGCCTTTCTTTTAGCATATCTAGCCCTAGATTCAATTTCATCCACCTTTTTTAAAACTTCTTCTGCATATCTATATTCTTGTTTGTATCCCTTAACTATATTTTCCCAACAAATATTTAAAATATCATAATGGGTCGCTCTTAAAGATTCAAAAAGAAGGTTCAAATCAACACCTTGGTCCTCTATTTTTTTTGAAAAAAAACCAAGACCAAAATCAATGAAATAAATTTGATTTTCTTTTAAAATCATGTTAGAAGTCGTGAGGTCTCCGTGAATTATCCCAGCTGAATGTAGTTTACCTACTAGCCTACCCATTTCAAAACAAATTTTTTCTATGGTTTCTTTGTTTGCTCTAGAAAAAAATTCTTTCACTCTTTCTCCCTCGATGAATTCCATGATTATCTTAAATTTCTCATAATCAACCTCAAAAATTTTTGGTGTGGGAATGCCAACCCTTCTCGCTTCTGTCAGAAGTTTTACCTCTTCTTTTGTTCTTTCTTTCCTTAACTTTATATCTATTTGTTCTATCCTATAGTCTTTCTTTATTCTCTCTTTAACAAGAACCCTTGTGCCTTCAAACTCGTCCAGATAAAGAATAGCTTCTGCACCTTGTTTCAAAACCTGCATAAAAAGAAAATCACAATATGAAAATAAATTTTATTAAGGATCTCTTATTCCATGTTCAGTAATTTTAAAGACGGCTTCTCCTTCTGGAAGACCAGGAGAATCAACAAGTCTTGCTATTCTCATCCCCTCTTTCCCTCTTCTTAAATACATCCTATATGTGCTCATATGACCAAGCACGTGCCCACCAACGGCCCTTGTCGCATCTCCAAAAAGGACAGAAGGGTCTGCCATAACTTGATTCGTCACATAAACAGCAAGATTAAAAGCATCTGCCAATCTTTGGAGTTGATGCAAATGTTTATTCAGTTTCTGCTGTCTTTCTGCCAACTCACCCCTTCCAAGAAAATCAGACCTAAAATGTGAAGTAAGGCTATCTACTACTATCAATTTAATGTTGTTTTGCTCAATCATCTCTGGTGATTTTTCTATTAAAAACATTTGGTGTTCTGCATTGAAGGCTCTTGCAACAAAGATGTTTTTTAAAACTTTTTCTGGATCCAAATTTGCGGCTTTCGCAATTTCTGTTATTCTTTCTGGTCTGAATGTATGCTCACTATCTATCCAAAGCACATTTCCCTCCAAACCACCTTTATCTTTTTGTAATTGAACATTAACAGCTAGTTGAAAACCTAGTTGGGTTTTGCCGCTTCCATAAGCACCATAAGCTTCACTGATTGCTTGTGTTTCTATCCCACCGCCCAGAAGGTTATCCAAATTTTTTGACCCTGTGGTTATTTTTGCAACCTTTAACCTCCTTTCCAAAATTTTGTCAGCACTTTCATAACCAATCTCAAGTATTTCTCTCACAGCATTTATTATCTTCGCGGCTTGGCCTTCACCGATTTCAGCAATTGCAGCAAGTTCGCCTGGAGAAGCAACAGCTATAGCCATCGGGTCTGTATATCCAACTTCCCTCAATTTTTGAGCAATTTTTTCCCCAATTCCAGGAATATCTTCAAGAGCTATTTCTTTTTTCTTATTCATTTTTCTAACTCCTCAGCTAATCTTTTACTTTCTTCCAATACATTTAAATCTTTTGATTCGTTTACTATGAATTCTATCCTATCGAATACTATATTTTTTTTAACTCTACCTGTAAGTTTTAATTCCCTGCCCAAAAGCTTGTTTTTCACCAACTCGTACCTTTTTTCTTCTTCCATCTCTTCCAATTCTTTTGTCGAAACTTGAATTATTTTCTCAGCCTGTTCTCTGAAAAAAACTGCTCTTATGTTTGCGGTGCCGTCATCTATGATTGTTGTTATAACCAAAGCTTTTGAAGGTAGGATTTCGCCATGTTGAGGACAAACAAGCTTTTGTTCTTTTTTAATTAAAGTGTTGGAGCATTCTGGACAAACATCAAAAAAAAGTTTGTTCCTAAAAACATGCACAACAACACCAACAATTTCAGCCATTCCAAGAGAGAGATTTTTAATTTCCCTTCTTTCGGCTTTTTGTGAAAGATATTTCTCCTTCAAGTAATCCAAATCTGGAATGTCCTCACATTCAATTTTACTGATGAAACCATATTTTCCAATTAGAACTTCAATCCCATACATGCCTTCTTTTGCTATGCCGTTCATGACTTGAACAGAATCTCCAAGACATAGTTCACCGTCTTCCACGAGCTTGGCCTGATCGTTCCAAAGTGGAATTCTTACAAAACCCGTGTTGTCTCCAACAAAAACATTAATAACTTTTCCAACAGAACCATCTTGGCGTTCAAAGTTTACTATTGGGGTGATGTTAAAAATTCTGCCAATAAAATTAACATTTCTCATTCCTGGGACGATGTTCTTTATTTCAAGCTGACGTCTTCTTTTCTCTAGCACATCTAGCCCAAGCTCGTTTGCAACAAGGT
>JAWCME010000009.1:8285-13845 GCA_039091335.1 Candidatus Aenigmatarchaeota archaeon
CATATCAGAAAACTCTTGTTTTTTTTCTTCAATTTTTCTCATCAGTTCTTCTCTACTCAAGCCAGAAGATTTTTCAATTTCTGCTAAAACTTCTTCTAAGCTCATAAATCCCTAATAATAATAAAAAGTATAAAGGTTAAATCTTTCTTCTGGCTAGCCTTACATCTTCATCTAGAATTGTTTTTCTTCCAGCATGTTTAGCTAGTAGTGCTGCCTCTTTTGCTATCTTGTAAAGTTCTTCTTCCATGATTTTTGCCATTTCATCTAAAGCAGATTGAGAAACTCTCTTGGCCCCAACTTTTTTAAAAATTCTTTCAAAAGGTTGCTTTGGTAAAATGGACATGATTAGATTTTGTAGTCTAAACTTAAAAACTTTGGTCTTTGAATAAAACAAAGGTGTGTGTTTCTACAACCTATGTTAATTTTCAAATGTTTTATAAATAAATTAAAAGACGATTTCAAAAATTTTGACTTCTGGGTTAGAATGTCTGAGCTCAAAGTGTTCAAGTTTTGGTATACCAAATTCTTTCAAGCCCTCGCCATTAAAGAAAAACATATTTGTAAAAATTGATTTTTCTATACTTTCGTCCATAAAAATTACCAGTTGAAAACTGGGATCCACATAAACTAAACCATTGATTGTTGCGTTTTCTAAAAGCTGGTTTATCTGTCTGCCTTGTTGGAAGTAAATTAAATCTCTTATCACCGCATTCCTTATGCCTTGTTGTGGGAAGTTGAAAATTGGTACTAGTTTATTATCTCTTTGTGCCAAGGAAATTATTCCATTACCATATTCTAAAATTCCTTTTTGTTGATTGTAGTTTGTTAGTTGAAGCTGAATAAAGTTCCTTCCTTCACCATTACCTTTTTCATAATCATAGCTACCAAAGTAACTCAACCAGTAGTATTTTCCTATTAGGTCTGAGCTCGCTATCACATACATTTTGCTCGCTGCCTTACAAGGATCTTCTTTGAAGACATTATCATAAATTTTATCACCAAATGTTTCTTTAACTTTTTGGCATTGGTCTTGTGAAAGAAAGGTATATTTTTTCAAGATTTCCACAGCTTCTGTTTCATTGTTCGTTGAAAAGGCCCTACCCATGTCTCTTATTCTTATGTCATGATTATAAATTATGCAATCTTGCGAGTTACAGTGTGCGCCATCTGCCATAACTTTGAATGGATTATTTTTGTAATAGCTATAACCTGCCAGGATATGGCCCGGGTCCCACCAAGTTGCAACTATCGTATCTTTATCGCTGTTAGCTACAAGCCAATCCAAAGCATCATACCAGTTGCTACTTATTTCCATACCAGTTGCTTGACCTATCTGAATTGAACCTGAAATGAAAAATAAAAGTTGAAAAGTAAAAAGACCAAGTGCCATAACTTCTATCAGCTTTTGCTCTTTTTTGTACATTGCCAAAAAAGAAACAAGAGAGATCAAAAGAAAAGCCAATAAATATGTCAAATTATTCAATAAAAGCCTTTGTAAGATAAAAAGACCAACAAGTATTATAGAGAGAACAATCGTGGGGTATTTTTTGTAGTTAGCAATCACATACCCTCCTGCAACAGCAGCAGCTATCGAAAATTGCAAGCTAAATCTTACCCCTCTTGAAATCAACAAAAACATGGTCAAAAGCCAGAAGAAAAAGAAAACTTCTTCCATTGAGATTTTTTCTTTTTTCCATATTTTGTAAAAAGCCAGACCAAAAAGACCAAAAGAAAGAAAAGTGGGCAAGACACCTATTCTACTAGCTACAGAAACGAACCCTTCTCGAGTAAAGATATTTATTGGCTGTAGTTCAGCAACAGACACATTGACTATAAGTGGTTTTTCAGGAACTATCATAAAAGCTTGAAAAATAAAATAAAATATTAAAATTGATCCGAATAAACAAAGGGAAGAATAAAGCCTTTTGTGGGTGTTCATTTCTTTTCTTGTCAAGTTTAAAAAATGGTAAGCAAAAGACCCACTCCACACCAAAAGAACCAACAAAACAAAAATTCTTATAACTAAACCGAGACCGGTGAAAGCCAAACCACTAAAGAATGAAGTGAATTCTGTGGTTTGGTCAAAAATAAAATAAGAGATAAGGCTTGTAATTACAGTTATGAGAAATATTGGTTGGCCAACTGTAGCAATTTCTTCAATTATTTTTCTGAAATCAAACTTAAGGCGAGAGGTGTTTATAAATTCTTCAAACAAATGAAAAAATGGAAGGATGAAAATGAAGACTGTAAAGAGAATTAGAGTTAACCAACCCCCACCCCAATTCCAAACAAAAAGCAGGTTGGCTAAGACTGCAAAAAGTATGTGAATTGGTTTCGGGTTCTTTAAGGCAAGTAGGGTGGCAAAGACCGAAAAGAAAAAGTAGAAGACAACGGGGGCGTCAGAATCACAATATCCAGCCATGCTGACACCAATGAAAGATGGTGTCAAAACTGCAAACAGTGCTGTAACCAAGCCACCCAAATTGTTGCTTAAGAGTCTTCCCAACAAGAAAGCTGAAATTGGTATAAGCGCCACCATTATCAGTGGGGAAAGAATTGCTGTTTTCATGAAGTCGACCGAAGAAAAAAGATTCATAATCTTGTGGAAAAAGACTATCGTGTAAGCCCATCCATGAAAAGGTGCTATGGGTCTGCCTGGGAAAGAGAAGCTTTGAATATCCCATTTTGGTAATTTAAAGCCATACTCCAAAATCATTTTTGCGTATCTGTAAAACCACCATGGGTCGTAATCTAAAACTGTTGGGGTGTTGATTGTCGAGGTTCTCGTAAAAATTGCCAAGTAAATTGTAATGAGAAGCAAGCAAGCAATTATCAAATTACTCAAACCAATTTTAGGAATTTTCATCGTTATCATCAATTCACTTAAGAAATATTAGATGGCAAAGTATAAATTAAATTACCTTGGCCTTGAAAAAAATAACCAACATTTCAAAACCTCTTAAGTGTTTGTATATCCCTTCTCTTTGTTCAATCAATATGAGATTCTCTTTGCCTTCTCCCAAGAAATCTTTCCAAAGATTGTTTTCAAGGACATTAAATCTTAATCCGTTTTTGTATGCATTTGCGACTGTTTGATTAAAGTAAACACTATCTATCCAAATTGTTATGTTCTTGCTTTTCATGTACGGGATAACACTTTTATTTCTCAAAGCTTCTATTGCTTCAGCATTCAATACACCGTCTAAATTCACAACTCTTTTTTCACTAAAGTAAGTGGGTATTCCTGAACTAAAACAGCCTATAACATCTGAATCGGTTGTGTTCTCTCTAAGCCATAAAGCATCTTTATAAATCTCACGTTGCCAGCTAAAATACCCCATATTCCATTGATGTGTAGCATTCCAAATTACTAAGCCCATGAAAAAAAGAAAAATTGTGCCAAGGATATATTTATTATTAAAAAACTTCTCACAAAAGTTTTGTAATCCAATAGAAAAAAGAATAAAGGCTATTGGCATGAAGGGGGTAAAATATCTTATTTGAACTCCAAGAAAATAAAAACAGTAAAAGCTGAAAATAAAAATAGCATATAGAATACCTACTTTTAATTTTTTCATATGTTTTACTGAGAAAAGAAAGACTGTTGCTATAAAGATTGGAAATAAGGCTGTTGGTGAAAGAAAATCAAAATTTATCACGCCGAACTGGTGAAGAATGATACCAAGACCCCTATAGGTGTTTTCCAATATAAGTTTTAAATTGTCTGAAAAGCTGGTAGGTGGTTTGAGGTCAAAAAATGGAAAAATACCGTGGTTCATGTAATATCTTGCTGTATAACTGTTTAAAGTTATCTTTCCGAAGTTTAAAAAGTTCCATAGAAGAAATGGGGAGAAGGCTAGAACTGCAAGTGAACCAATTATGATGCAAAGGGATAAACCAACCATCAAGTTTTCTCTTTTATCCCAAAATATACAGAAAAGGATTGCTATCAAAAGAAATACATTATCCCATCTGGCCAATATGGACAAACCCAGAACCAAACCGATTATTGGAGCTTTTTTAATTGTAAGTCTATCTTTTAATGAAAAATAAACGTACATTGATAACATGACAAAAAATACAGATACTACCACCTCCATTCCACTTAAAATTTGAAAAATTATAAATGGGTTTAAACCGTAAAGCATTGAAGTCAAAAAAGCTGTTTTAGAATTAAATATTTTCTCTGTAAGCTTGAAGATAATTAGTAATGTAAAAGCATCTATCACTGAAGCAAAAAGAAGTATTATATTAACAGCCAAATAGATGTTTTTTGTTAAAAAAAATGGTATTGTGATTAAAAATATCCATAAGGGATGAATGCTGTTTGTCCTATCTATTCCATTGTAAGTCGTACCTTTTCCATTTGCTATGCTTCTTGAGATTGAAAATTCGTAAAATGAATCATCAATAAGTATTTTCTCTACTAGTGTTTGAACGTCTGTTAATGCTATAAAAACTCTAATAGACAAAGAAATTAAAAATAACAATAAAAAAATTTTTTTATTGTTGAGTTTTGAACGCATATTTTTATTAATATTTTTGATTCAAATAAATTTTGTGAAAGAAATTAAAAACACTTTCCTAAATTTTTCTCGGGCCTTATTTTATCAAAGAATTTAAAAGTAGTAAACTGTTTATCTATTATGAAAGTTGTTTTAATCAATCCTCAATTTGTTGAGGGCTACATTCATTCGGCAAGATGGGATTCTTTAACTATTTCTGGTAGCCATTGGTATCCCATATTTCTTGCTTATTGTACTGGTCTTTTGGAAAAGTATGGCCACAATTGTAGACTCATAGATGCAGAGGCTGATAATTTGAATGATGAAAATGTTTTAAAAATATGTGAAAAATTTCAGCCAGATTTTTCTGTAATTTATATTTCAGAAAGGGGGCTTGAACAAAACTCCAAACTTGCAAAAGAAATTAAAGAAAAAACTGGAAGCAAACTGGTTTTTGTTGGGCCGTGGTGTTCAATTTCTAAAGACAAGATGTTGAAGCTAAATTTCATAGACCATATAGTAGATGGCGAGTTTGAATTTGTTGTCAAAAACATAGTCGAAGGGAAAGAAAATAGAAAGCTGATTCTGGCAAAAAGATTAACAAAAGAACAAATAGACGAACTTCCTTGGGTAACAAAGGTTTATAAAAAACACTTGAACATCAAAAATTACAAAGTTAGTTCTCTTTGGTATCCTTTTGTTGACATGTTTACAGGAAGAAGATGTTATTGGGGAAAGTGTACTTTTTGTCTGTGGCCTTTTACTATCTTTAAAGAGGGGGGCTATGTTCTAAGGAATATAGAAGATGTTTTGGATGAAATAGAATGGGCCTCAAAACATTTAGATATAAAAGAAATCTTCATTCAAGATGACACACTTTCAGGAGCAAGAGCAAAACAAATAGCAGAAGGTATACTTGAGAGAAACATAAAAATTTCTTGGTCCGCTTATGCAAGGGGCGACTTGAGCATGACTCCAGAAATTTTGAAGAAGATGAAAGAATCAGGATGCCATTGTTTGCATGTCGGATATGAAAGTGGGAATGATGAAATTCT